>JAPXKQ010000039.1:0-21730 GCA_033809995.1 Tissierellaceae bacterium | reverse complement strand
GACGGAGAATTTAATATAGTAGATGACAATGGATATTACCTTGATGCTAGTATAATTGTACCAGTGGAACAATGGGGAAAGGTAGATATTGATGCAAAAGGTGAAATATATACTAATATAGATGGAAGTTATCAATCTGTAGGTAAAGTTATCTTATATAATCCAGAAATATTAGACTCCTTGACATCCATAGGAGAAGGAAAGTATTTACCTGCCCAAAATGTAACTTTATATGACTCTCAACTAAATAATGAAGGATTTGGGGGTATATCCCAATATGCATTAGAAACATCAAATGTAGATATTTCTCAAAGTATGGCGGAGTTGATAACAACCCAAAGAGCATACTCCTTAAACTCCAAATCGATCCAAACTACAGATGATATAATATCGATTATAAATAATATAAAAAGATGAAATACATAGACCCTTTATGATATAATTCATGGAGGGTTATATTTTTCTAATTAACAATTAACAAAGAACAATTAACAACTAGTGAAGAGTGAAGAATTAAACACTGAAGGTGTTGCCGACCAACGTGGAGGAATCTCCTCGCTTTGAATAGTAACTATAAAATCATTTTTAATTTTTATCTTTTAATTTTGCTTTTGGGGAAGGGAGCCATATCTTGAAAAAACTTACATTGTTATTAGCAATTATACTTACATTTTCATCTGCAGTACCAATCTTAGGAGAATCTATGTCGGAAAATTTTCTTTCAATTGATAATATTAAAAAACATATTGAAATATTGTCATCAGAAGAATTTCAGGGCAGGCTAATAGGTACAAGGGGCAATGAAAAAACCGTTGAATACGTAAAAGAACATTTTGAAGAGTATGGGTTGAAACCTATAGGTGACTCCTTTACTCATGAATTTGAAGCGTTGAATATAGAATACCAAGGAGTGCCACGCTTCAATATATTGGACCGTAAGGGGAATATAGTTTTATCGTTACAAGAAGGATTAGATTATAAAATTAGACTTGATGATTATTCCTTTGTAGGGAGCTTTAAGGGTGATATTCATTACATAGACAATAAGGAACAAATCCTCAGAAATCAATACAACTATGATAATCTTGCAGTCCTATTGGATTATAATAATGAAAGTATAAAAGAAATAGGGCAAAATCAGGGACAAATAGACGATAGGATTTTTTACAAGGGTGCAAAGGTCCTCATTTATCCTGAATATGGGTCTATAAGTTTAAAGGATTTGAATTTAGGAAATAAGAATGTTCATTTAAATCAAAGTGGACTTATTAAACTTGGGGTAAATCCAGATATATTTGAGAGCTTAATCTCATATATGGGGAATGGATACAAAATAGATATTGATATTCCAATTGCATTTAACAACGTAAAAGCAGCCAATGTCATTGGTGTGATTGAGGGTAAGGTCAAGAATTATAACAATATAATAATTGCAACCTCAATTGATGGCCTTGGCATTGATGCCAATGGAAATGTTTTACCTGGAGCAGTTGATAATGGAGCTGCAACATCTTTGTTACTAGAACTTAGTAGAATACTATCCACTAGCAAAAGAATGGATTCTAATATTGTCTTTTTAGGGCTAAATGGCAATAAATTAGGGGATATGGGCTTTGACAATTTCTTTAGGATTGAAGGTATAGACCCAACCCATGTTCAAGTAATTTATTTAGATAAGGTAGGCACTATAAATGGTGATATTACCATCGGTACTTTTGCCAATGAATCTACGGAGTTTAAATTAAATAGGATTATATTTAATGATTTGATTAATACAATAGATAAAATGGACTTGCCATACAAAAAGGATGAGAATTATTTCTCATCGGATTATATCAATTTCAGATTAAGAGGTATAAAGTCCTTTGTTTTAACCAATGGATTTAATGAAAATATAGGGACTATAAACGATAAATTAGAAAACGTTGATATGGATCGTGTGTTGGATATAGGTAATATCACTTTGAATTATATAAGCGACTTTGGAAATATGAATATATTGAAAGAACTTTTGGATATATTTAAGTCTATTTGGTACTTGGTGGTTATTGGGATTGTGCTAATTGCAATTTACAGTTCACAATTCACAATTCACAATTGGAGATCCCTCGACTGCGCTCTGGATGACATACGGCATAGTGGAGAAATCTCTCACGCTCGGGATGACTTACGCCATAGGCGTCATTTCGACCAACGTGGAGAAATCTCAAATCGTCGGGATGACAATAGCGTAGGGGCGGGATTCTACGCCCACCCGATACCCTTGATTTCCGCATACCTAGTTATAGCTTTTATTATAGCAACCCTAATCATACAAACTAAACATGGGATTGTATTATCTCAAGGGGTTTTGTATCAGGATACAAGTATTGGCTTAATGAATGTGCTAAATACATTTGGGGAGAGTGTATTATCATCCAGCTTAATGTTTGTGTACCTATGTATGTACTCATTACCATTGGTTTTAGGCTTACTTATTTTAAGATATATACATGATAGGATTAAATTATCTGAAAGAGGATTTTTAAGTTTAGTATGTATATTAAGTATATTTACGGTATTGTATGGATTTAATAAGCTTTATGATTATAATTATTCAAGTATATTTCCCAAATTGCTATCATTACCAAATCTAAATATCATTTTAATTTTATGTATTGGCTTATATAATTGTATTGTCATTTATTTTCTGAAAAAAGAAAAAAAAGGAGCAACAACCTTTAAATTAATCGTTGTTTATATTATGTTGAATATCCTGTTTGTTTCGGCTATTTATAGCCCTTACATCTTTAACAAGACTATTATAAACATTAGAAGCACAAATGGGGTTTTAAGGTTCTAGTAAAAGGGTATTGAAAATTAGGACAAAATGTAATACAATATGAGATAATTGATAGCAGTAACTTTACAAAGGTAAGACGTAAAATAGTGATGAAATTCATAATATACAGATATACATAATATATTTGTATAAAGCTTATTAGTTTTCCAAAGTAGTACATAGAAACTACTTTTGAAATAAATAAAATAAGGGGGAAAGACAATGAAGAAAAGTATAGTTTTATTACTTGCATTATCAATGGTTTTATCAGTCTTCTTAGCTGGATGTCAGCCGAAAGAAGCACCAGTTGCAACTCCAGAGCCAGCACCTGGTACAAATGAGCCAGCTCCAGAACCAGTGGAAACATTACCAGGATCTGATAGGGGTAACGTATTAACTGTTGGTGGAACAAGCCCTGACGGAGTTTTCAATCCAAACACTTACTCATCAACATATGACTGGTATATATGTGAGTTAATCTTTGATAAATTGTTAAATATCAAAGAAAGTGGAGAATTAACAACTGAAGGTGGATTAGCAAAAGATTATAAAATTTCCGAAGATGGATTAGTCTATACATTCTATCTAAGAGAAGGAATCAAATGGCATGACGGAGAAGAAGTAACTGCTGATGACCTAGTATGGACTTACAATGATATTTTACAGCCTGACTACAAAGGTAGAGGATATTCAGCTGCGTTCCAATCTATTGTAGGTGCAGAAGATGTAAAAGCAGGAAAAGCTGAAACAGCTAAAGGTATTAAGGCACTTGACAAATATACGGTAGAAGTTACTGTAACTGAAGCTTTAGCTACTTCATTAAGGGATTTTGGCTATATAATGATAATGCCAGAACATTATTATGGTGGAATGTCAGCTGAAGAACAAGCTAATTTGAACCGTAACCCACTAGGTAATGGTGCATTCAAACTTAAAAAATACGAAGTTGAGCAATATGTAGAATTAGAACCTAATAAAGATTACTGGCAAGGAGCTCCAAAGCTTGACGGTATCATTTACAAAGTTATTGCTAACGTTGACGAATTATCAGAAATCGAAATTGGTGCTGTAGATGCTGTTAACTTCGAAGGTTCAGTTGAAAACTACGAAACTATCGAAGGTGATACATTCTCACACGTTGAATTAATCAACAATATGAACAATGGTTATGCATATGCTGGATTTAATTTTAAGAACCCAATACTAGCTGATAGGAACGTAAGACAAGCATTAGTTTATGGTCTTGATAGAGCAGGGTTTGTTCAATCCTTCTTTGGTGACAAGGGTGGTTATGTATGTCATGCTCCAATATCACCAGTAAACTGGGCATATCCAGATGTTAGCAAACTTAATCCATATGATTACAATCCTGAAAAATCTGCTGAACTTTTAGAAGCTTCAGGATGGAAGATGGGTGCAGATGGAATCAGAGAAAAAGATGGTAAGAAATTAGCTATTAAATGGGTTTCCTACCAAGAAGCTGCTTGGTCAACTAAGATTACTGCTTTAGCAGTAGAGCAATGGAAGAAGATAGGTGTTGATTTAACTGTTGAATTAATGGACTTCAACTCCCTATCAACTATGATTAGTGACCCAGGTAATGCAGATAAATGGGATATGTGGAACATGGCTTGGGGTTTAACTCCTGACCCAGATATGTATGATGTATTCTCCAAAACTGTATTCCCTCCAGGAAACAACAGAGGATTTTTCTATAATGAAGAAATTGAAAAATTAATGAAAGATGGTCTATATGAATTTGACCAAGAAAAGAGAAAAGAAATCTATCAAGAATTGGCTGTTAAATTCAACGAAGAGCTTCCATATATGTTCGTATATATTAGAATGAATCCTTGGCTAGTAAACAAGAGAGTTAAAAACTTTAACCCAACAGAATTCAAATACTGGTCAGCAGAAGCTCATCTAATAGAGATACCTCAATAGTAGAAATCTTAAAAATAAAAATAAAATAAAGTGAATATAGCCTAGTACATCTAGGCTATATTCACTTAAATACTTCAAAAAAGGAGGATGAAACATGGGTAAATACATTTTAAGACGTCTTCTACAGCAAATCCCTATAATGATTGGCGTAAGTATTCTAGTATTCGGCATTATACAATTGGCTCCTGGTGATCCACTTGCAAGCTACATGCAAAACCCAAATATGACTGTAGCCCAAATAGAAGCATTAAAGGAAGCATATGGTCTAAACGCTAGCCCTGTTGAGCAATATTTTACATATATGAAAAATGCTCTTAAGGGAGAATTTGGGTACTCTATTCAATTAAAACAACCTGTATCTAAATTGATAGCAGAAAGATTAGGTGCTACATTTTATATAGCCTTTGGGTCCCTTATTATAAGTCTATTAATAGCAATTCCTATAGGGGTTATTTCTGCAACAAAGCAGTATTCATTTTTTGATTATGCCGGAACTATATTTGCCTTAGCTGGTATTTCTATACCTATATTTTTCTTTGCAATATTGATGAAGAAATGGTTCGCAATTGATTTAAGATGGTTCCCATTATCCGGTCTACAATCTCCAGGTAAAAACTATGTAGGAATAAATAAATGGATGGATATGTTCAACCATACTATTATACCATTGGTGGTTTTAGGACTAGCTGGTGCTGGTAGTCTTATGAGGTATACTCGTTCTAGTATGCTTGAAGTTATAAGACAGGACTATATTAGAACAGCTAGAGCTAAAGGTTTAAAAGAAAGAGTTGTTATTTATAAGCATGCATTAAGAAATGCTTTAATCCCTGTTATCACATTATTAGGGTTTACGTTGCCAGGACTATTTTCAGGTGCTATTACTACTGAAATTATGTTTGCTCTACCTGGTATGGGGAGACTGCAGTACAATGCAGTTATACAAAGGGATTATCCTATAATGATGGGTACAAATTTATTTTTAGCAATATTCACTTTGATTGGGAATCTATTAGCTGATATATCATATGCGGCAGTAGACCCTAGAATAAGATTAGATTAAAGGAGGGACTTGAAATGACAGCTGTTGATGCTAAAAAGAGTAATATAGAAAATAAAGAAAATAAAGCTAGAAGCAGTAAGGTTGAAAGTCCCGGGAAAATAGTGTGGAGAAGACTTCGAAGAAATAAACTTGCTATTATAGGTTTGGTTGTCTTGGTGATTCTGTCTCTAGCAGCAATTTTTGCACCATTTTTAACTGACTTTGGTAGGGATGAGACCAATTTAGCAAGGTCTAATGCTGCGCCAGATGATACGTATTTATTAGGTGCTGATGCTTTAGGTAGAGATATTTACACAAGATTATTATATGGTGGAAGAATTTCTTTAACTGTAGGATTTGTTTCTACTGGTTTAAGAATTTTGATTGGAGTAGTATTAGGTGGTATAGCTGGCTATTATGGTAAAGCTATTGATGGTTTTATTATGAGAGTAGCTGACGTTGTATCTTGTCTTCCATTTTTACCTATAGCTATAACTTTCGTAGCTATTCGTGGGCCTAGTATCTACAATGTTATGCTTGTATTGGCCATATTAGGTTGGCCAGGTATCGCTAGAATAGTGAGAGCTGAAATATTATCCCTTCGTGAAAGAGAGTTTATGGAAGCAGCTACTGCATTGGGAATAAGTGACTTTAAAAAGATTACATCTCACTTAATACCAAATACTATGGCTTCCATTATCGTATCGGCTACTACTGGTATAGCAAATGCTATTCTTACAGAATCAACACTAAGTTTCTTAGGTCTTGGGGTTTCACCTCCAACGCCAACTTGGGGAAATATGTTAACCGATGCAAATACTCAGTATGTATTGAAGAATCGTTGGTGGCAATGGATTCCACCAGGATTAGCAATATTTGTTACAGTTTTAAGCTTGAACTTATTAGGTGATGGATTAAGAGATGCACTAGATCCACGACTAAAACAATAGCCTAGGGGTGAAGAAATGGAAAACTTATTGGAAGTTAAAAATTTAAAAACTTACTTTTATACTGAAGATGGCGTTGTGCCAGCGGTAGATGGTGTAGATTTTGAACTTAAACCTGGTCAAACTTTAGGAATAGTAGGAGAATCTGGTTGTGGTAAATCAGTAACTTCTATTTCAATATTAAGATTAGTTCCAAGCCCTCCTGGTAGAATTGTTGAAGGCGAGATTTTTTTTGAGGGCAAGGATTTAGTTCAAGCTACAGAAAGAGAAATGCAAAATATAAGGGGAAATGACATAGCAATGATTTTCCAAGAGCCTATGACTTCATTAAACCCTGTATTTACAATAGGTAAACAAATCATGGAAGCAATAATGCTTCATCAAAAATTGGATAAAAAAGCAGCAAGGGAAAGATGTATTGAAATGCTAAAATTGGTTGGTATCCCTAGAGCTGAACAGGCAATAGACGAATATCCACATCAATTTAGTGGAGGAATGAGGCAAAGGGCCATGATAGCTATGGCTTTATCATGTAATCCTAAATTATTAATAGCAGATGAACCAACCACTGCGTTAGATGTAACTATTCAAGCACAGATAATAGAGCTTATGAAAGAGCTTAAAGATAAATTAAACACTGCAATAATATTGATTACACACGACTTGGGCGTTGTAGCAGAAATGTGTGAACACGTTATTGTAATGTATGCAGGTAAGGTTGTTGAAGAAGCAGATGTTATGGATTTATTTACAGATCCAAAACACCCTTATACAGTAGGACTTATGAGATCAAAACCAAGTTTAGATGATAATCACGAAAGATTGGAAGTAATTCCTGGAGCAGTACCAAATCCATTGGATATGCCTGAAGGATGTACATTTCATCCTAGATGTTCTCATGCAATGGATATTTGTAAGAAATCCTCACCTCATTTAATTCAAAATGAAAAAGGACGAAAAGTTCGTTGCTGGTTATATGAAAAAGAAGGAGAGGTGAAATAAATGGCTGAACAATTACGAGTAGATAATAAAATAGAATTTGATGATAGAGATTTAGTTGTTGTAAAGAATTTGAAGAAGTATTTCCCAATTACAGGTGGATTTCTAAAACACGTAGTGGGTTATGTTCAAGCCGTTGAAGACATTTCCTTCACAATTAGAAGAGGTGAAACATTAGGTATAGTAGGTGAATCCGGATGTGGTAAATCTACTACTGGTAGGACCATTTTAAGACTCCTTGAAAAGACAGATGGGAAGGTATATTATGATGGAAAAGAAGTTTTCGAATTATCAAAAGATGAAATGGTCAAACTACGTACAAAGATGCAAATTGTTTTCCAAGACCCATATAGCTCATTAAATCCACGTAAAACCGTTGCACAAATTTGTGGTGAGGCTTTGGTTGAACATGGTTTGGCTAAAAAGGGAAAGGAAGTTAATGATAGAGTTTCTGAAGTAATTGAAAAATGTGGTCTAGCACCATATCATATTAGAAGATATCCACATGAATTTAGTGGAGGTCAAAGACAAAGAATAGGTATTGCAAGAGCATTGGCTTTAAGACCTGAGTTTATAGTATGTGATGAGCCGGTATCTGCACTTGATGTATCTATCCAATCACAAGTTATAAATCTTCTTATGGATTTACAACAAGATATGGGACTTACGTATCTATTTATATCCCATGATTTATCAGTTGTAAAGCATATTAGCGATCGTATTGGAGTTATGTATCTGGGAAGTATGGTAGAATTGGCTGGTAAACATGATCTATATGAATCACCATTACATCCATATACTCAAGCCCTATTATCTGCTATACCAATACCAGACCCTAGAAAGAAGAGAGAAAGAATTATTCTTACAGGAGATATTCCAAGCCCTGCCAACCCACCAAAAGGATGCCGTTTCCATACAAGATGTCCTTATGTAATGGATGTTTGTAAGGAAGTAGTACCAGAATTTATAGAGTCAGCTCCTGATCATTTTGTGGCTTGCCACTTAGTAAACAAAAGATAAGTTTTGGAAGTAGTGATAAGATGTTTTTCAGAAAACGACCTAAGATTGAAAGAGATACAGAACTAGAAAAGAAAATAAAGGATATGGATATATCTTGGGGAGAAATCTTCACCATGATAATAGCCTTTTATCAAGCAATACTACCATATGTGTTGATATTATTTGGAGTAATGCTGGTGCTTTATTTCATATCAATGTATTTCTTAACAAGAGGACTGTAAAGGAGGCGATAGCCTCCTTTTTATTAAGAATTAATAATTAAAGATTAATAATGTATTTCTGTTTTAATTTTTAATTCTTAATTTTTAATTATTTTACAATTGTGAACTGTGAATTGTGAATTGAAATAGTGAATTGTGAATTGAAATAGTGAAAATAGTGAATTATGAACTATCTTTTGGGTATTACATATACTATTAGAATAAAATAATTAGGATGGTAGATATGAAAAATATAGCTGCATTTTTTGATATTGATGGTACAATATTTAGAAATTCCTTAATGATAGAACATTTTAAGAAGCTAGTAAACTTTGAAGTCATAGACCCAGAAATATGGTATACAAAAATTAAAAAGGTATATGTTGAATGGGAAAAAAGATATGGTGATTTTGAACAATATCTAGAAACATTAGCAGGGGTTTATTTAGAAGAACTTAAGGGTGTCAACAAATCATATATTGAGTTTATTGCTGACCACGTCATAAATGTAAATGGGGATATGGTTTATAAATATTCTAGAAACCAAATTGAATGGCATAAAAAACAAGGGCATAAGGTGTTTTTCATTTCTGGAAGTCCTGATTTTCTTGTTTCAAAAATGGCAGAGAAGTATGGTGCCACAGAATTTAGAGGCACTTTGTACAAGGTAGATGAGAATAACAAATTCACAGGTGAGATTGTAAGAATGTGGGACTCTGAAAGCAAAAAAAGGGTCATAAGAGAACTAATTCAAAAATATGATGTTGACTTGGAACATAGTTTTGCTTATGGTGATACAACAGGTGATTTATCCATGTTAAGAATGGTTGGAAATCCCATTGCAATAAATCCAAACAGATTATTATTTGAATCAATAAGAGCAGATAAAGAGCTATCTGAAAGAGCAACTATCATCATTGAACGAAAAGACATAATTTATAAACTAAAACCTGATATAGAGATATTGTAGGGACGGGATTCCATGCCCGTTCGTTTAACTGTAATTTTTTCGTAAATATTTATCCCTTAAAATATAATATAATAATAGTAGAGGTATAATGTTAAGTTATACAGGCTATAATCCTTAAGGGGTGATTAGATATGAAAAAACATTTATATTTCATTATGTTTTTAAGTATTGTTTTAATAATTGTAGGCTGTCAAACATCTGTAGGAGAAAATGAAAATGTTATTAATGATTTGGCAAATTTAGAAGCATCATTTGATGAAGAGTTAAAGGCAACAGATTTTTATCCTTATGTACAAAATAAAATTTATGACTATGAAGGAATAGGTAATGAATATGCTGAGCAAAGGGTATTTATTGAATTTGTTGATGGTAATAGAGCTCAGATTAAAATAATAAATCCTGGCACTAATCTTATAAAGAGAATAGAATATAGTGATGGAGCAGTGATAGAAACCTATTCTGAAGGGGAGTTTTATCATATTGAGAATATGCTTAATACTAAAGGAGATAAGGAGAATATAATTCTTAAGGAGCCTATAGTAGTTGGAAATTCATGGACCACAAAGGATGGACATACAAAAGAAATTACAAGTATAAATGCAATTATTGATACTCCATATAATAATTTTGAAGCACTTGAAGTAACAACTAGCTTGGATGATGGTAGTTTTATTAAAGAATATTTTGTCAAAAATATTGGACTAGTTGCTAGAATATTTGATTATAAGGAATATCAAGTAGAGACTCTATTAAAGTCAATAGAAGAAAAGCCTTTGGAGCATAGTAGCCAATTCTTTTATCCTTTATTTTCAGATACTAAATCAGTATATATAGATGATAAAATACTGTTTTATACAAATGATAGTATTGAAAAACTATTCGAAGAAAAGATGAAAAATCCACCATCTGATAAGTTAATAGCACTCATATCAAAGGATACAAAAATTAATAGCATTCATTTTGATAGGAACAACAACTGGACTGTGAAGGTAGATTTTTCTGATGAATTATTAAACCATATGAACGTTGGTACAGCCATAGAGTCAGAGGTTTTAAAAAGTATTGTTAATACCCTTGGAAAATTCTATGATGCAGAAAGGGTTTATATTTCTGTAAATGGAAGACCCTATGAATCAGGACATTTTGCATTGAGAAATGAAGATGGATTTTTAGTGGAAACTGAAGGAATTGAGAAGTTTAATAATTGAAAAAATAGTAAAGGTCCCCAATTTGAGGACCTTTACTATTGTAATTATTCTTCTTCGTTGTCGTTTCTTTTATTTTTTTGATTTTTGTTGTTATCGTTTCTGTTGTCATTTCTGTTGTTGTTGTTGTTTTTGTTATTGTTGTTTTTATTTCTTTGTTTTTCCATCTTTCTACCCTCCTAAAGGTTATAAATACTTTTTGCATTAATAGTATTACATCTTTTTAGGATTTTAATCATAAATTTAATTTATTTCTTGCAATTCATCTAAAAATCTAGATTGTTCAAGCTGCTTTTCACCTATATTTTTATAAGTAATAAGTGTTAAGTAATTTTTTGCCCTAGTCATTCCCACATAAAACAATCTTCTTTCTTCTTCTAGTTCTTCAATTTTTACCATTGATTCTTGGGTAGACAGATTTGGAAATTCACCCTCTGTTAAATCCACCATATAAACTCTTTCGAACTCTAATCCTTTTGCGGAATGGACTGTGGAGAGTACAACAGCATCATTATTTGTTTTAGAATTAGAAGATAAATATTGTAGATGATTTAACCTTCCAATAAACTCTGGTAGGTTATTGGTACCCTTTGAAATTAATTCAAGATAAAACAACATAGTCTTTAGAGTATCATATGTCATTCCATACTTTTTAGAATTTTCCCTTAGATATTCTCCATACTCCAAAGTATCTTCGATATATTTTATAGCTTCATAGGGTTTTAATTTAGAGATCCTTTTAAAATCCAACTTTAATTCCCTTAAGTTCTTTTTATAAAACTCACTTATACCAGGATATTCCATTATTCTATCAAAAACAGAAGCATTGTAATCCAGTGTCTTAGCGTAGTTAATTTGTTTTTTTGAAATATAACCTTTTATTTTGTAGTATAGGGATTCAAATATCTCCATTTGAGATGTATCTTCAGCAAATTTCATTAAATTTAAAAATTCATTTACAAGCCAATGATTAAAAAATCTTAGTTTAGTGTCTCTAATCTTAAATGGAATTTTATTCTTTTCAAAGATTTCCATTAAACCGATGGAGGATAAATTATTTCTAAAAAGAATTGCTGTATTGTTTATTCCTTTTTCATTCAAATCTCTTAGTATGTACTTGTATTGTTCGTTAATATTTTTAACCTTAATTATATTTATAGGTTCAAGATAGCCATTCTCTGTAGTAATTTCCTTATTATATCTTAACTTATTTTTCTTAATAAATTTATTTGATAATGAAACGATATTTTTTGTAGATCTAAAGTTATCTTCCATATAAAAGAATTTGCCATTAGGATAATCTTTCTTAAAATCAAACAATCCTTGGGGGTACGCCCCCCTAAAGCCATATATGGATTGGTCATCATCTGCAACTATAAATAGATTGTTCTTAGGACTTGCTAAAAGACGTATTATCTCCATCTGTATCTTGGAAGTATCTTGCCCCTCATCCAATTGAATATAGACATATTTTTCCCTATACTTTTCCAACAAATATTTGTTAGAATTTAGTATTTCCAAGGAAATAGTCAACATATCGTCAAAATCTAATAAATTATATTTTCTTTTATAATTTTCGTAAAGATCATAAATCCTTACAAAATTATCTATGTCAATTTGATTATTTTGTATAAAATCCTTTGGACTTATCATCATATTTTTAATATAACTAATAGAACTTATTAAAGTTTCTAACTTCTCTTCAGTTATGAATTCTTTATTGATTTCTAAATAAATTCTCTTTAATAAATTATATTTATTAAATGTGTCTTTTTCTTCTTCTATTAATTTATAATTTATTCTTTTTATGTAAGCATATTCATTTATCAATCCATAGCAAAAGGAATGTATTGTAGAGAATTTAATAGATATTTGGTTAAGTTCTGGATACATCTTTTCAAATCTACTTTTCATATCCATTGCAGAAGCCTTACTAAAAGTAATGGATAAAATCTTATTTGGGTTTATATTATGATTATGAATCAAATTCATTGTTCTATGTATGATAACCGTCGTTTTACCTGCTCCAGGTACTGCAAGTACCAATGCAGGTCCATTGATATGGTTAATTGCTTTTTCTTGATTTAAACTAAGTTTCATAATTGCTCCTTTATCGGTAAGTTTATATTGCAGTAAACTTTAGATTTATACTTATGTGTCATTTCGACTAAAGCAAAGCGCAATGGAGAAATCTCCTTTTCTAATGTTTTCAATATTTATTTTATCATAAAATTTACCTACTTTGTAGTTAAAAGCAATATTTAGCTACAATAAAGGGTAATAATATATTATAATTAGAACTAAGAGTGAATAGTGAATAGTGAATAGTGAATAGTGAATAACAAAAAGAAGTGAACAACGAACAGTGAACAGTGAATCCAAAAAGATGGTTAAGAGGTAAAGGCGTCAGCCGTCATCCCGACCAATGTGGAGGGATCTCCTCTTTTATGACCTAAAAGATGGACTCAAATAATTTTTAATTTTTATCTTTTAATTTTTAATTACTAACGGGGTGTTTTGATGAAAAACTTTTTTAAGAAATTTGATAAGTTTTTTATAGATTTAATTAATAGTAAAATCAAAAATAAATATTTGGATGTAATTATGTATAGAATCACTGACTTGGGGGGAGCTATATTTACCTGCATCTTTTCTGTTGTGCTAGTTTTATTTGGAAATAGAGAAATTAAACTTATAGGTCTAGAAATGCTTTCTTCATTGGGAATAAGTCAAATTATAGTTCAGGGATTGAAAAGGACTTTGAGTCGTGAAAGACCATATAAAATATTAGAGCAATTGAATACATTTGGCATTAATTTAAGGGACTATTCTTTTCCTTCAGGACATACTACAGCAAGCTTTTCAATAGCCTCTACATTGGCTTTAAATATGCCAAGGGTATCAATCTTAGTATTTACTCTTGCAATGATTATTGGATTGTCTAGAATTTATCTTGGGGTTCATTATCCTACAGATGTTTTGGCAGGTATTATATTAGGAACAGGTTCGTCTATAGTAGTCCATTATTTCTTATTAGGATATATTGAGAAACTAGGTTCATTTATAGGCATTTACTAACGAATATCAAAACTAAATTTGATAGGGAGTGGTCTTATGTCACTCCAAACTATAAAATAAATATAATTAAAAGAATAGGGGGCATAAAAGATGATAATGGCAAACTTTTTAAAAGCACGAAAATCTGTTAGAGATTTTAAGAAAAAGAAAATCAATCTCGATACCTTAGAACAGGTAGCTTTAAGTCTTAAGGAATTTGAGAATGAAGATGGAACTGGTAATATAAAATTTAAGCTTTATGAAAATGGGGATTATATTTATGAAGGACTTAAAGGGATAGGTGGATATTCAGGCGTAATGATTGAAAGTCCACATTATATATCTTTAGAGCTTAAAAATGAAGATGAGAAAACAATTATTTATAGTGCATACTATGCAGAAAAATTGATAACAAAATTAAATAATATGGGCATTTCAACATGCTGGATAAGTATTTCAGGAGCAGAAGAAAGCAAAAAGAAAGAAATTTTAGGTGAAAATGTAGGTATAGTTAATTACTTATTAGCAATTGGATATTCAAAACCTAAAAATCCATTTGTTCAGGAACCTTTTAGCGAAAGATATGGTGTAGAGGATATTGTATTTGAAAAAGAATTAGGTAAGCCAGCAAATATGGATGACTTAGAAACAAGGGGATTGGGTGATTTATTCTTCTACGTAAGATTTGCCCCATCCACAAAAAATATGCAACCTTGGAGATTTATATTAGATGGTCCAATAGTAAAATTATTGATAGTTTATAAAGATGGAGAAAAACCATTACTTGCAGATGCAGGTATTATAATGTATTACTTTGAAGCCTTGGCAAATACTCAAGGCATCAAAAATAAGTGGGATTTAATAGATGGCTCATTTAAAGAAGGAGAATTAAATTATAAATATATAGCTGAATTTCATCTGTAGTTTATGTTACATTCCAACAAAAAAAAGCACAATAATGTGCTTTTTTTATTGACTAATACCTTTTTTGAGAATATAATAATATTATCATATGAATAGTTGCTCATATGTTAATATGTAAAAAAAGGGGACAGCTTTATGAAGGTATTAGAATTGGAGCTTAATGGACTTAATTGTGCTGGTTGTGCAGCTAAGATTGAAAAATTAACAAATGAAATAGAAGGAGTATCTTCTGCAAAACTAGACTTTGTAACTAAGAAATTGAAAGTTGATGTTATAAATGATAATGAAAAAGATAGTATTAAAAATAATATAATGAAGATTGTTAACAGGTTGGAGCCAGATGTTGAAGTTTTAGATATAAATCATAAACAAGTACATGAACACAACCATGAACACAACCATGACCATGGAGCTATGGATAAAATGGACATAATTAGAATTGGGATAGGTCTAATCTTATTTATTTCTCCATTTTTATTGAAATTAGAAGGTAGTGCAGGATTGATTGTATACCTTTTAAGCTATTTAATAGTTGGTTATGATGTTGTTATTAGGGCTATTAAAAATGTTGCAGCTGGTATTCCATTTGATGAGAATTTCTTGATGACTTTGGCTACTATTGGAGCCTTTATTATTGGAGAATATCCAGAAGGTGTTGCAGTAATGCTATTTTATCAAGTTGGAGAAATGTTTCAAGGAATGGCAGTCAACCATTCAAGAAAATCCATTTCATCTCTATTAGATATCAGACCAGATCATGCAAATTTAATAAAAGATGATGAGATTATGGTTGTAAATCCTCAAGATGTATCTATTGGAAACTATATCCTTATAAAACCTGGCGAAAAGGTTCCTTTAGATGGTGTTGTTGTTGAGGGCGAGTCTACTATTGATACATCAAATATTACTGGTGAATCAGTCCCTAGGAATATTAAGGTAGGGGATGATATCATATCTGGAGTCGTTAATAATCATGGATTATTGAAGGTTAGGGTTAAAAAAGAATTTGGTGAATCTACCGTATCAAAGATATTGGACTTAGTAGAAAATGCTTCAAGTAAAAAAGCACCTACTGAGAATTTTATCACCAAATTTTCCAGTGTTTATACTCCTATAGTTGTAATCTTAGCATTAATAATAGGAATTTTACCACCAGTGTTAGGTTTTGGAGCCCTAAGTGATTGGGCGTATAGATCCTTTATATTTCTTGTAATTTCTTGTCCTTGTGCATTAGTTATCTCAATACCATTAGGATTCTTTGGGGGTATTGGGGGAGCATCAAAATCTGGCATTTTAGTAAAAGGCGGAAATTATCTAGAAGCTTTAAATGATGTAGACACAATCGTCTTTGATAAGACAGGAACTATTACAAAGGGAACATTTAAAGTTACAGAAATATATGGCTATGACGATTATTCCAAAGAAGAAGTATTGGAACTGGCCGCATATGGTGAAGCTTTCTCCAATCACCCAATAGGTAAATCAATTGTTGAAGAGTATGGCAAAGATATTAAGAAGGAATATATAAAGGATTACAAAGAAATATCAGGTAAAGGAATAGAAGTTGAAATAAATGATAATCATATTACATTAGGAAATAAGGACTTCCTTATGGAAAAGGGTATTGAAATAAAAGAAGTAGATTCAATTGGTACAATTGTATATATAGCAAAGGCGAATAACCAAATTGGAACTATAATTGTTTCGGATGAATTAAAGGAAAATGTCATTGAAGACATTGAAAAATTAAAAAAATTGGGGATTAAAGAAACAATAATGCTTTCCGGGGACAATCAAGAGACAGCAGAGAAGGTAGGAAAATTAGCAGGTTTAGATAAAGTATATGGGAATCTTTTACCCCAAGATAAAGTGAGTATATTTGAAGACATATTGAGCAAAAAAACAAAGGGCAAAGTAATATTTGTTGGAGATGGGGTAAATGATGCTCCAGTACTTGCGAGGGCTGATATAGGTATTGCAATGGGTGCTTTAGGCTCTGATGCAGCCATTGAAGCCTCTGATATAGTTATTATGACTGATGAAATAGGTAAGATTGCAACAGGAATAAAGGTAGCCAAAAATACAAAAAAAATAGTTACTCAAAATATAATTTTAGCCATAGGAATAAAAATGATTGTTTTATCATTGGGGGCTTTAGGATTAGCTACAATGTGGGAAGCAGTATTTGCCGATGTTGGTGTTTCGATTATAGCCATATTAAATTCAATAAGAGCATTAAAAGTAGAGGATTAACTCTACTTTTTTTCTTTTTTTGTGGTACACTATATAAATAGAGGTGTAGTGATGAGGAATTATAAAAGAAAAAATTATATGGTATTAGCCGAAAATTTTTATTTAAACAATGATAAATTAAAGGCGATAGAATTTTATAAAAAGGCTCTGTCCTATAAAGGGGAAAAAAATGAAACTATTCTCCTTTTATTTAATATTGCTGTTATTTATGATGAGTTAGATATGATCGAGGAAAGCATTAAGACCTATAATAAAATCATTGAGATAGATAATGAAAATTTCGAAGCATTTTATAATCTTGGATTGATTGAAGAAAGTTTAGGAAACCCTGAGAATGCATTAGAATATTATATGAGGGTAGCAGATATCAATCCCAAATATAGCAAGGCATATTACAATATTGCAACAATATTTGATGATATGGGTGACGGAAAGAAGGCGTTAGAATATTATTATAAGGTAATAGATATTGAACCTGAAGACTATATTACATACAATAATATAGGTTCATTATACGAGGAATTTGGGGAATATGATAAGGCATTGGAAATGATAAGTAAAAGCATAGAGATTAACGCTGATTTTTATAAATCATTATTTAATATGGGAGTGGTATATACTAGATTAGGAAATCATAAAAAGGCAATTGAATATTACCAAAAGGCTAAAGAATTAAATCCTGAGTATTATTATATATATTTAAATATGTCAGCAATATATATTGAGGATAAAATGTATAATATGTCAATTGAAGTATTAACTGAAGGTATTAGAAATAATCCAAAAGCACATGATTTATATTATAACAGGGCTTGTTGCTATTCCATATTGGGAAATGAAAAAAAGGCTATCTGGGATATAAGAACAGCATTGTTATTAAGCCCTAACTTAATTGAATGGGTAGCTAAGGATAAGGATTTTCAAAGTCTATATAAAAGTGAAGAGTTTAAAAAAATTATAGATGGATATTTAGATAATAGAAAGGATTGATTTAATGATAATAATTAAAAACGAAGAAGAAATTTTAAAGATGAAAAAAGCTGGAGAAATCCTAGCTGATATACATAGAGAAATAGCTAAGATGATTAGACCAGGAATATCAACTAAGGATATAGATAGATTTGTGGAAGAATACTTAGCTAAAGTAGGTGCTTATCCTGAACAAAGAGGTTATCATGGATACCCTTATGCTACCTGTGCATCTATCAATGATGAAATATGCCACGGTTATCCTAGAGAAGATTTAATAAAAGATGGGGATATAGTTTCTATAGATATGGTAGTAAATTTGGATGGCTGGTTAGCTGATTCTGCTTGGAGTTATGGTGTAGGAAATTTGTCTGAAGAGGCAAGGAAGCTTTTGGAGGTAACAAAAAAATCATTGTATTTAGGAATAGAGCAAGCAGTTGTAGGAAATAGATTAGGAGATATAGGTCATGCTATCCAAACCTTTGTAGAAGAAAATGGATTTTCAGTAGTTAAGGATTTTGTAGGTCATGGAATAGGTAGAAAGATGCATGAAGACCCACAAGTACCCCATTATGGAATAGCTGGAAGAGGAACTAGACTTATGGAAGGTATGGTAATCACAATTGAACCTATGGTAAATGTGGGTACATATAGAATGAAAGTAGATGAGAATGGTTGGACAGCAAGAACCTTGGATGGGAAACTTTCGGCACAATTTGAGCATACAATAGCAATAACAAAGAACGGACCGTTGATACTGACAGAGCAGGAATAAAAAAAGACAGGGGGACGTTTCGTCTGTCTTATTCGAGACTCGAAGGAATAAGTGAATAGGTAAGAGTGAAAAACAATTAAAAATTAAGAGAGAAAAGTTAAAAATGAAAATATTAAAAGATTATTATATAAGTAATAATTTTTAATCCTTAATTATTAATTCTTAATTTATTCTATGAAAGGTTGGTGTCGTAATGATAAAAAAATATACAAAAACTGAAGAAATTTTAAATGGTGTAACTCATGGTATAGGTGTAGTTTTTGGCATAGTTGCTTTAACTATATTGCTTGTTTTGTCTATACAAGAGATGAATATACCTGCAATAGTGTCTTTTAGCGTTTATGGTGCATGTATTATACTTATGTTTCTATCTTCTACTCTTTATCATAGCTTCACCAAAGAAAAAATTAAGAAAATATTAAGGGTATTCGACCATTCTTCAATATTTCTATTTATAGCAGGGACTTATACCCCTATTGTTTTACTTACTTTAAATGGTTTGATGAAATACCTAGTTTTAATCGGAGTTTGGGTAATAGCATTGTCAGGAGTTATATTTAAAATATTTACATATGGTAAATTTGATAAATATAAGGCATTGTCCCTTGCACTATATATAGGGATGGGCTGGATTGCTATAATTCCAATAAAAGCTATAATAAATGCCACATCTATAAATTTTTTCTTTTGGATATTGGCTGGGGGGATATTGTATTCCTTGGGCACAATTTTTTATGGAGTTAAGAAAATTCCATACAATCATGCAATCTGGCATGTATTTGTATTAGTAGCAAGTGTAATGCATTTCTTAGGAATAGTATTTTATTTGGCATAAATATAATCAATTCATAAATGGAAGGAAGTCATAATGAGCAAAGAACTTAATTTAATAGAAGGAAAAATAGTTGGGACATTGACAAAATTAGCATTGCCCATAATGGGGACATCCTTTATTCAAATGGCTTATAACTTAACTGATATAATGTGGTTAGGAAGACTAAGCACCGAAGCCGTAGCAGCTGCTGGAACTGCGGGCTTTTTTATGTGGTTTGGAGCAGCATTAGTTATGATATCTCAAATAGGTGTGGGTGTAGGCGTAGCTCATGCAATAGGTAGAAATGATTTGGATGATGCAAAAAAATATATTTCTAATGGATTCCAACTGGATTTTTTAATAGCAATAATTTATTCAATAATACTTTTTACATTTAGACATAGTATAATAGGATTTTTTAATTTAGATGACCCTCACGTGGTTAATATGGCAATAGAGTATCTAGTAATAATATCAATTGGGATTGTGTTTCACTTTTTAAATCCTATATTTTCAACAACCTTAAATAGTTCAGGAAATAGCGTAGCACCATTTAAAGTAAATACAATGGGTTTAGTTGCTAATATGATATTAGACCCAGTATTAATCTTCGGATTTGGACCAATACCAGCCCTAGGAATCAAAGGTGCAGCATTAGCAACTATATTGGCACAGCTTTTTGTAACCTTAATATTTATAATTATAGGAAAATTAAATGAGACAATATATTCCCATGTAAAACTAATAGTAAAACCCGATTTAAATTACATAAATAATATAGTAAAATTAGGTTTTCCACCCTTTATTCAGATGGGGTTGCATGCAAGCATAAGTATGGTACTTACAAAAATTGTTGCTGGATTTGGAGCAATACCAGTTGCAGTTCAAAGTATAGGTTCTCAAATAGAGTCAATATCTTGGATGACTTCAGAAGGATCTTCCTCAGCAATTTCTGCTTTTATAGGACAGAATTATGGTGCTAAGAAATATGATAGAATTAAAGAAGGCTATTATAGGGGAATGGAAATTTTAGGTTCAATAGGAATTTTTGCTACCTTTTTATTGATATTTGCTGCAGAACCACTATTTAAATTATTTACCCCCAATGACCCGATAGCAATATCGGAAGGTATTAGATATTTAAGGATACTTGGAATATCACAGTTTTTTATGTGTATAGAGATAGGTTCTGCTGGAGCATTTAACGGGCTTGGAAAAACATTGCCTCCAGCAATAACTGGAGCAACTCTTAATGCTTCAAGAATACCCATTGCAATATTTTTATCGAAGTTTACAACGTTGGGATTATTAGGAGTATGGTGGAGTATAAGCTTCACTAGTATTTTAAAGGGAATTATTTTATCTGCTTGGTTCATTTATATATTAAAACGTAAATTAAAAAGCCTAGAGTAATCTAGGCTTTAATAATTTATAACGAATAGGAAAGTTCTACTTTTTAATCTTTTTAATAATGGAACTTTCCGTTATGAGTTTCAAGAAAAGCTACCTTAACGCATCGTTAGATGCTTTTCTTATAATATCATTGCTGCTATTGTTCCAAATATTAATAATGGAATATTATAAGCTATAAATGTTGGTACACATGTATCCCAAATGTGGTCATGTTGTCCGTCTACATTAAGTCCAGCTGTAGGTCCCAATGTACTATCTGAGGCAGGGGAACCAGCGTCTCCTAGTGCACCTGCTGTACCAACTAAACATATAGTTGCAGCTGGGCTAAATCCTAAAGTCATAGCCAATGGAACGAATATTGTTGCAATTATTGGAATAGT
>JAPXKQ010000038.1:0-22177 GCA_033809995.1 Tissierellaceae bacterium | reverse complement strand
GTTTTCAAGTCTGACTATATCCTGTTTTACTTCTTTAAACCCTTCTTGCATTTCCCCGTACATCTTTGTCATAAATTCAAATAATTGTTCATTGGATATACCCTCACCCAATCCAATCACCCCTATATATAAACTACATTTAGTATATCATTAATTTACACTCCTATTCAATATAAAAATTATCAAATATAGTATCAAGAATGCAAAAAGATCCGTCCCTGGTGCACTAAAAGATACCTCTAATAATGTATTATTAAGACTTGATGCAAAATTTATAGTTTGTTTTGTTTCATAAATTGTGCATTAGTTCCATTTATTTCAAAGAATTCCTTAGAAGCTCTCTCTCCTATACTATCAGGATATAATTGAACTTCTTTTAAGCATTCTTGTTCGTCTATTCCTAAAATTACTCCATCCTTGTATATTATTTTACCATCAACAACTGACAGTGCTACTTCATCTCCTCTTGCACTATAAACTAAGTTGGGAATAATATTTCTCATAGGTTTAGTATATACAGGCAACATAGTTGGCTTTTTCAAATCTATGGCTATAAAATCTGCTCTTTTACCAACTTCCAATGAACCAACCAAGTCCCCTAATCCAATAGCTTTTGCTCCTTCTATTGTGGCCATTCTAAGAGCATGCCAAGCTGGCATAATTTCTGGATTATTATACTTTATCTTATTAAAAAGTGCAACCAATTTCATTTCATTTATAATATTATGACAATTGTTCCCAGGTGCTTGATCTGAGCCTAAAGCTACATTTCCACCTGCTCTTTGAAAAACAACTGAAGGGGGAACTATCCCATCAATAATACCTATAGAGCCAGGGCATACTATCATTGAAGCACCGCTATTGGCAACTACTTTAGCTTCTTCATCATTAGCATCTGTCAAATGAACTGCAATTAAAGTTTCATCTAGATAACCTATTTCTGATAACCATTCAATAGGTCTTTTATTATATCGATTAACTATTTGATAAGTTTCTCTATCTCCTTGTTGTACATGCATGTGAATCTTTGTATTTCTTTCTTTAGCTGCTTTTTGAACTTCCAATAAAAGCTCTTTACTTAGAAAATCAGCTCCTTGAGGTCCCATAAGTATTTTGATTCTACCATTTCCTCTATTGTGCCATTTATCATATAGTTCTAAATTTTGTTTAAATGATTTTTCTCCTAAATTTTTGTCAAATTCATATAATTCTCCAGGTTCATAAACTCTTCTTTTTGCTTCCCTTATAGTGGACGCAATATTACCTCTAACCCCTACATTATACATAAATTCACAAACTGGATCCATATCAATTTCATAGTCACCAAAAGTAGTAGTTCCAACTTTAATTGCCTCAATTATAGCTAATTTACTTCCTGCTAATTTCTCCTCTTTTCCCACCACATTATCAAAAGGCTGTAATCCATACATCATCCAATTATTAGTATCTTGAGCTAAACCTCTCATAATAGCTAATCCAGTATGCATATGCCCATCTATAAAACCAGGGAAAACAGCATGATGATTTAGTTCCAATAATTCTTCTCCCACATACTCTTTATCGATAACATCCATATCTTCCAATGCTATTATTTTGCCACCATCAACAACCATAGCAACATTTGCCCTATAACCAACACCTTCTCCTTCCATAGTATAAAAATGAGGTGCTTTTACTATCATGTCCACTTTTTTCATTGATATATCATCCTTTCTTATTATGCTAATGACGTTGAATTATTCTGTTTTCTTTTGGATAATTTATTTAACACTATTAATAGTACTATTAAAACAACTGCAGTAACTGCAATACTTAAATAATATTTACCAGTTAACCCTCCAAACAGGAAACCAACAAATGCAGATATTCCTACAACAATTCCATATACTAATTGCGTTGAAACATGAAGTATATGATCACAGGCTGCTCCAGTGGAAGACAAAATTGTTGTATCAGAAATTGGTGAACATTGATCTCCAAATAAACCTCCTCCTATAACTGCTCCAACTATATAAGGTATGGGAATATCAAACGCTATTGCCATTGGTATAGCTATTGGCATCATAATAGCCCAAACACCCCAAGAACTTCCAGTAGCAAATGAAATCAATGCTCCAAATAAAAATATCAATGCAGGAACTAGTCCTCCAACAAGATAATTTTGAACTATCTCTGTTAAATAATTGCCTACTCCCATATCAGCTGTAATTCCACCCATAGACCAAGCTAAAATCAATATAAATGGAACCATAATCAATTCTTCCATCCCATTAATAAATCCATTAAAAGCTTCTGTAAAATTAAATAATCCAGTAAATACTCCAGCCAATGCAGCTCCAATTCCTCCACCCATAAATCCCATACAAATTGCCAAAGTTATATCACCATTTATAAATGCTCCTCTAAATCCATTAGTTACAATATCACCAGTCCAAAATATGGTTGCAAATATACATATAAATAATGATAACATAGGAATAACAAAGTTTTTAATAGTTAAATTATAATCTTTTGGAAAACTCACCTTTTTTTCAGAAATAATTGGTTCTGCATCATCGGGCAATAACTTACCAGTTTCCCTTGCTCGCTTTTCTTCCCTATACATAGGTCCAAAATCCAATCCAGCAATTGTAACTATTAAAACAGTTAGCATAGCAAAAATTCCATATAAATTGAATGGAAACATCCTTATATATACTCCCCATTCATTAGCTGATATAGAAGCTGCAGCTAATTGAGTTGCTATTAAACCAGTTATAAAAGGTCCATAACTACTTATAGGGGAAAAGGATGCCAGATTACATCCCATTGAATCTAGTATATATGCTAATTTAGCTCTTGAAACTCTTACAGCATCTGTAACAGGTCTCATGATAGTACCCAATATTAAACATGGTTCTGTATAAGAAAATAAAAATGCAGAAAACCAAGTTACTATTTGTGCTTTTCTAGCAGTATTTATTTTCTTTGTAACCACTTTAGCAAAAGCTTCTGCAGCACCTGTTTTTTGTAACATATAAACAAATCCTCCTGCTAAAGTAACCAAAACTAGTAGCCCAGCATTATACGAATCTCCTATTGAAGGAATCATATAATCAGAAACTACTTTTGTAAACCCCACCAAAGGATTATAACCATTAATTATAGTTGCTCCTACCCACACTCCTACAAATAAAGATAACAATGTTTGTTTAGTTTTTAGAGCAAGTAATATAGCTATTATAGGTGGTAACAAGCTTAACATACCATAATTTGACATAATATTTTCTCCCCTTTCTCTTAATTATAAGTTTCTTGTTTTTTTAAGCTTAATATCATAACCCTCGAACTCTTTGTCCTCGGGGTAAGCCCAAGTATTGACTTTGCTCGTTTTTAGATTCATATCCACAAGAGCTTCTGCAAATTTAACTGCTGGCATTACTCCATCTAATACAGGAACTCCCAACTTAAGTTTAAGCTCTTCTACAAAATCTACAAATCCTGCACAACCAAGCAAGATACATTCAGCACCATCTTTTTCAACAGCTATCCTACTTTGTTCTTCTAATGCTTTAAGTCCCTTATTAGGATTTCTGCCAAATTCAAGCACACTTAAACCAGTGGAACGGATTGAGCGACAAAATTGATTTGCTCCATACGCATTTACAACATCTTCAGTTACTTTTCTAGATCTGTCCAAAACAGATACAATAGAAAAATATGGTGAGATCATTTTTGCTGCGGCAATTGCCGACTCAGCTATTCCAACAACAGGTTTATCTGTAAGTTCTCTAGCAGCTTGCAGACCTGGATCTCCAAAACATGCTATTACAAATGCATCAGCATTCTCTTCAGTATCTCCTTTGATTATTTCATCAATCACACCTGGAATTGAAAGGTATTCATCTACATAGCATTCAATGCTATTCACTCCCATTTTTGGGCTAACACAATATACTTCTGTGTCTTGTCGAGCAAATTTTTTAGCACAGTTTTCAATACTTTTAGTCATTGACATTGTAGTATTTGGATTAATTATTTTTATTTTAATCTTGGGCACCTCCTTTCATACTTCCTATAAATTATTTTGGTCTATAGCCTTAACAGTTTTGCACAATATCTCAGTACCTAGCTTTATACTTTCTTTTGAACTTTTTTCATCGATACTATGACTTATACCACCAATGCTTGGAATAAAAATCATTCCAGAAGGAGTAAATGATGCCATGTTTATCGCATCATGTCCTGCTCCACTATACATTTCTATATAAGAAACATTAGCTTCTTCACAAGTTTTCTTTATTATATTCACTATTCTTTCATCCAAAACAGTTTCTCTTTGTATTAAAAAGTTTTCTAAAAATAATCCTTGATCTTTAAACTCTTCGCCAAATAACTTTATTACTTCATCAATAGTGCTTATTGATTTCCCTCTAAGCTCTATAACAAACTCAACCTTTCCAGGAATAACATTTATAACCCCAGGTGATACTGTCAAATTTCCTACAGTACATGTCATTTCTTCATCTTTAAAATGAGCTATTTCCATAAGTCTTGTTATCATCTTACATGATTTTGTGAGAGCATCATCTCTCAAGTTCATTGGTGTACTTCCTGCATGATTTGCTACACCTTTAACAGTTGCTTTATAACGAACTATGCCAACAATTCCTTTGACAACTCCAATTGATGTTTTTGTATTATCAAGAATCCCCCCCTGTTCAATATGTAACTCTAAATAGCATTTGTATTGCTCAGGGTTTCTACGGGCTGATTTAACAAAATCCATATTTAATCCATGCTTTAACATCTTAGGTATACTCGAGTCTTCAATGGGAGTACCTGTAAAACATTTGCTTCCAAAGGTTCCTCCAATAACATTTCCTTCTTCTTCTACAAATGCAATTACTTCAATTGGATGATTATTTTTATAACCATTTTCCCGAAACACTCTTACACATTCTATACCTGCCAATACACCTAATGTTCCATCGTAAATGCCACCTGCAGGTACAGAATCAATATGTGAGCCTATAGAAATAATTTTTTCGCTATTTCCTTCAATTCTACCTATTAAGTTTCCAACAGGATCTATATATGTTTTCATTCCCGCTGACTCCATTAGTCCTTTTACAAAATTAACTCCGTCATCATAAGCTTTAGAATATGCAAGTCTTGTAACACCAACATTTTCCTCAAATCCTATACGACCTAGTTCTTCTATATCTTGATATAATCGTTCAATGTTTATTTCCAAATTTTCCCACTCCCATCTCAATAAGGTCAAATCATCTAATTATAAATATTAATTATACTTTTTGACAACATACTCCAGTGGATTTATACGTCTCACTACCTTTTTTAAATTTTCATCGGAATTTGCAAATGAGAACCTCTCATAACCTTCTCCCATTTCACCAAATGCAGCTCCTGAAACTCATGCTACTTTAACTACTCCAAAAGTTTATTGTTAAAATTTCTTGCTATTTTCTCAAAAGATTTAATATTTGTATTAGTTTATAATGGTTTATACAAACCTGTACTAGTACTATATCTTGTTATATTATCTTCAATAGACTTGATGTCACTTAGTTTTATTTAATATATTAAAATATATTAAAATTTAGTTCCCCTAATGTAAGATTTATTGCACTTAAATATTTAGATAATGAATCAAACATTGTTTTAATTTTTATGATTTTAATTCAATTACGTTGTATCAAAAAAAGATTTGTTTTCTATGTTTTTTGTTTTTTTACTTTTTTAAACAATATTCGAAATATAACATCTATATAGATTCTTCATATGCAGCAGCATATGTTTTGCTTTCAATATATTTACCTTGTCCTAGTTTACCAACAAACTTACCATCTTCTACAACAACTTTCCCTCTAAGTAATACAGTCTCTGGTCTACCTATTTGTTCTCTACCTTCATAAATATTATAGTCAATTCCATTAGGGTTATCTTCAAGCTTTACTATTCCTCTATATTCGGGATCAAATATAACTATATCAGCATCAGACCCAATATCTATATGCCCTTTACGAGGATATATACCATTAAACTTTGCAGGTAATGTCGAACAAATCTCTACAAACTTTTGTTTTGATATTATGTTCTTTGCTACACCATTTGTCCAAATCATATTTATACGATCTGCAGCACCTGGGGCACCATTAGGAATTTTGGTAAAATCAGCTCTACCTACTTGTTTTAATTCTTTCAAGTCAATTCCGCAGTGATCAGATGATATAGCACTTAAAGTTCCATTATTTAAAGATTCCCATAAAATAGCTTGATGTTTTTTATCTCTCAATGCAGGTGAACAAACATACTTTGCAGACTCATTAAAATCAGGATGGGTAAGCTTTTCTTTTGTAGTTATTAGATAATGTGTACAAGTTTCTCCATATACCTTTGATTTTCTAGCACGTGCTTCAGCAATTGCGTCTACTGCTTCTTCACATGTAACATGCACAACAAATAATGGTGCACCTACTGATTCAGCAATATAAATTGCCCTTCTTGTCGCTTCACCTTCAACAAAAGGAGGTCTTGATACTGCATGATACTTAGGCGAAGTTTGATTGTTTTTCAAACATTCTTTCTGTAATGTATCAATAATTTCAGCATTTTCAGCATGAACAAATACTGTTACTCCAACCTCTTTGCTTTTTAAAAGAACTTTATACAATGTTCCATCATCAACATGTAGGGGTGAACCCTTATACGCCATAAATGCTTTAATACTGGAAATCCCATGTTTAGGAAGTTCCTTAATTTCCTCAAATAAATCATCTGTAACTTCTGTTATTAAAGCATGAAGTGCAAAATCAACACATGTTTTATCTTTAGCTCTTACATCAATTCTATATTTCGCTGAATCTATTAATCCTTTACCAGGATCTTGAGGTGCATAATCTACAATAGTTGTTGTTCCTCCGATAATAACCGCTTTTGTTGTTTCATATCCTGCAGTATCTCTATCACCAACATTACAAAGTGCTGAAAAATGAGTATGTTGATCTACCCCTCCTGGAAATACATATTTTCCACTAGCATCTATAATCTTGTCAGCTTCTTCTTTTATGTTTTCCGAAATCCCTATAATCTTCTCATCTTCAATGAGAATATCTGCTTTATATTCATTATAAGCAGTTATTATTGATCCATTCTTAATTATTGTACGCATATTAATTTTCTCCTCTCTTTATAAATTCTCATTTTTTCTTCATGCGTTGTAATGTATCTTTTAATATTAACTCGAAATTATTCTATATTATTACTTTATTATTACTTTTTATAAATTTTTCTAATTCACTTAGTGTAGGCAATCCTTCATTATCTCCTTTATGCGTTACAATTATTGCACCCATTGCATTACCAATATTTGCTGATTCAATAATAGTTTTACCTTTTAATATTCCGCTTATAAATCCTGCTGCAAAAGCATCTCCCGCTCCTACCGTATCTACAACCCTATTTACTTTCAATCCTTTAATATATTCGCTAATATTGTGATTTTTTACAAAACAGCCTTTCTCCCCTAATTTAATAACTACATTTTTAGTTCCTTTATTCAAAAAGAATTCTGCTATTTCTTCTGGTCTATCCTTATTAGTTAATATTTTGCCTTCTTCTATATTTGGCATTATATAATCGCTAAAAGTTGCTATATAATTCAATACTTCTACCATTTTCTCTTGTGATTCCCATAACTGTGGTCGTAAATTAGGATCAAATGATATTGAAAGCCCTTTGTCTATCGCGATTTTTACTAAATTTATTACACTATTTAACATGTTTTCTGACAAAGATGGAGTAATGCCAGTCACATGAAAATGTTTAAAATGTTCTAGCTTAACATTTTGGACAAATTTAGAATTGATATTTGCAGCTGCAGAATTTTCTCTATAATAAAATATGTCAGGATCCCCATTTAGCACCTTAGATTTTAAGTAAAATCCAGTAGTATATTTTGAAGTTTTTTTAATGTAATCTTTGTTAATATTGCTCTCTTTTTCTATACAATCATAAATATATTCTCCAAAAGGATCACATCCTAATTGAGTTATATAGCTAACACTATGCCCTAAACGCGATAATCCAATAGACGTGTTTAATTCTGCTCCAGCAAGACCTTTTGAAAATAGTTTTACATCTTTTAGTTTTCCAAATTCTTCTGCTATAAATACTACCATAGGTTCTCCTATAGTAATTACATCATACAAAGACATGATATCACCTCATAATAATATTTTTATCTGTTATATAATCTTCTTTTCCCTTTATTTTATCTCCTTTTGTTTTTTTACTAGAATTATTGTACTAAATGTTGCATTCTTCTGAATATTTATAATTTTTTTAATTTTAGAGCCAAAAAATATTGTCACATCTATTTAACATTCAACTGTCACTTTTAAATATAATAATTAAAACAATTACAAGAACACATCCAAAACTTGAACACGCCTACTATGTCAATTATCTTCAAAACAAACGATATAAATTGTGTAAAAGTTAGTAAATAGTCAACAGTAATCGTTACAAATAATGTTTTTTATAAAAATATAAAATTTCAAGCTTACTAATAGCAGTTCAAAACTACAAGATTAAACTACAAACTACACATTCATTAATTATTATTTATTAAAAAGAGAACATCTTTTTAATCTATTTAAAGCCTCTATAATATCCTCTTCACTAGATGCAAAAGATAAACGTAAATATCCTTCTCCTGCAGAACCAAATGCACTACCTGGTGTAGTTACAACCTGGACTTCTTCTATTATTGTTTTTGCTACATCTTTACTAGTCATTCCTAATTCTTTAACATTTGGGAAAGCATAAAAAGCTCCCTTTGGTACAGTACAAAATACTCCTTTTAACTCATTAAGCCCATTAACTAATAAATCTCTCCTTTTATTGTATTCTTTCACCATTTTAAAAACTGTATCTTGTGGTCCCATAATAGCTTCTATACAAGCTTGCTGTGCAGCAGCATTCACACAAGATGTAAGGCTTTCTTTCAATTTAACCATAGCCTCTATTATAGACTTTGGTCCATGAGCATATCCAACTCTCCATCCTGTCATAGCATAAGTCTTTGAAAAACTATTCACCGTAACAATATTATCTCTGAACTCATCTACGGATCCTATACTAAAATGAGTCATCTCATCATATATTAATTTTTCATACGGCTCATCAGACAAAACTACAATATCATTTTCCTTTGCTAATTTCCCAATTGCTATTAATTCCTCCTTAGGAATTACAGATCCTGTAGGATTAGATGGAGAATTTATAATAATTACCTTTGTTTTTTCACTGATGACTTTTTTTATTGCATCTGCCTTTAATACAAAACCTTCCTCCTCTTTAGTCAAAACTGGTACTGGTTTCCCTCCAACATTTATAATTTGTCCTAAATAATTCGGCCAAGATGGATTTGGAAGAATCACTTCATCGCCTTCATTCACTAATACCATAAGAGTTAAAATTATGGCTTCACCTGCTCCTGTAGTTACAATAATTTCATTTTCAGCATCCGCTTTGATTCCATTTTCTTTTTCTAATTTTTTAGCTAAAACTTCTCTTAATTCAATGACTCCTGCATTAGATGTATATTTAGTATGCCCTTCATCTAGTGCTCGTTTCCCTGCTTCAATGATATTTTTCGGTGTAATAAATCCAGGTTCACCAATGCATAGATTAATTACATTGCTATAATTATTTGCTATCTCAAACATTTCACGTATGCCCGAAGGTGGTGTATTTAATGCTCTATTACTTATTTTCATGTTTTATTCCTCCCTTAATTTGTAATTATCAATAACGTCTCTAAATTTCCTAGCAATTTCAGTAATTTTCTCAAAATCACCGTTTTCAGCAACATTAGTCAAGTTCCCACCAATGCCTAAAACAGAACTTCCAGCTTCCAACCAACATGTTGCATTTTCCAAAGAAATCCCTCCTGTAGGCATTATCATTACTTGAGGTATAGGAGCCTTGATAGATCTTATAAAATCCACACCAAGAGTAGCTGCTGGAAACACCTTTACAAGCTCTACACCTAACTCTAATGCTTTCTTAATCTCTGTTACTGTCATAACTCCAGGTATAGATAATTTGTTATATCTATTACATAATTTTATAACATCTTCATTTAGTGATGGTGAAATTATAAACTCTGCTCCATTAAGCAAGGCTATGCGTGCTGTTTCTGCATCTAATATAGTCCCAGCTCCAAGCATAACATCCGTTTCTTTATATTTTTTTGATAATTCTCTAATAATATCATGAGCTCTAGAATAAGTAAATGTTACTTCAATAATTTCTATTCCACCTTCAATACAAGCATCTGCAATTTTTAAAGCATCATCAAACGAATTGGTTCTAATAATTCCCAGTAATTTATCATCTAACATTTTAACCAATGTCTCATGTCTTTTCACCTTACCACCTTCTTTTCAAATTGTTCAACTATTCTAATGGCACCAATTATACCAGCTTTTTCAACCATTTTATTATCTAGAATACATATATTATCTTTTGGATATCCCATAAGCTTTAAAATAGTATTATATAACTCCCTTAAAATCATTTTACCTCCTATTAAAAATTTTACGTCCCCGTTCTTCAAATCTTTTTCGATAGACTTTACATCATAATATCCAATAGAACCAGCAATAAAATTAGCTATCTGATTTTTACTTGCTTGTGTAAAAAGATCTATAATACGAGCAAGAAAACATGCCCTAGAAAATCCATATACTTTCGCGACGTCAAGCCCCTTCTTAATATATTCTTTATCAACTGAATCAATCAATTCTTTTGGAATAGAATCTGCTAGTATAGTTTCTCTAGAAAGAGCCCAAAGCAACTCTCCAGCAAGAGTTGTGCTGCATTTCTCAATTTCACCATTTTTATTAATAAATATAAATTTAGTATGAGAACCTGGGGAAATATAAATAATATTTTCATTGATATTATATAAATCTAATATACCCATTACTTCTACTTCTTCTCCTCGCATAATATCAAATTGTGCAACTTCATGAGTACATTCATTTAATCTATTTTTTACTCCTGGAATGAAATATATTGGTTTATCCACAATTTCATCAATTTTTTCAACTACTACACCTGCTGATATATCTTCTATTCCTACAGGTGCTTCCAAATGTTGTATTTCTACTAAGCCTAAACTAGATGTGATCATGCCTGAAGCAACAATTTTATCTATCTTGTTAAAATCTTTATTGCAATTAATTAGACAATATTCTATCCCTTCCTTTAATTCTTTTTTTAACTTTGATAAACTTCCCATAATAGCAGTATCTTTTACTCCAATTTTATGCTCATAAATAGCTAAAATTTTTTCATCTTCTACATATCTAACTCTGGTATTAGTAGTCCCAACATCTATTATTATATATTCCAAACCTTCACCTTCTTTAATAGTAAAATGATTTGTGTTCACATATATGAACTGTGTTCAAGGTAACGCTAAAAAAAATGCCCTTCCTTTTTTGCTAAAATAACTTTCTACTTGTATATCCCAATCTAGATGATATCTTCAAAGCTGTTTCTGTAATAATTTTACCTAACTTTTCTCGTCTAGATTCATTCATATTATAAGCTAAGCTAGCAATACTTATAGCAGCAATAACTTTATTTGAATAATCATATATGGGGGCAGCTACACAACAAATTTCTTCTTGACTTTCTCTATTATCTACAGCATACCCTCTTTTTCTAGTAGCTTCCAATTCTTTCGTTAAATCAGCATAATTATCAATAGAATATTTTGTTTTAGTAACTAAAGGGTCTTCTCCAACAATTTCCTTAACTTTTTCTGCTGAATAAGTAGAAAGCATTGCTCTCCCTAATGCTGTAATAGACATAGGGTTTGTAGAGCCTAAAGTTGCTGTAGGTTTTATTCCATGAGTTATAGGTTCCACCTTGTCTACATAAACTACTTCTCCTCTTTCATTTTCAACTGCTAAAAAAACTGTATCTTGAGTTTCCTCCATAACCCTCTCAAGATATGGTCTAGCAGTTTGAATTAAATTTTCCTTTTTTAAAAAAGCAGCACCTATTGTAAACGATTTCAGACCTAGTTCAAAGGTTCTTAATTTTTCATCTGCAATTTCTAAAACATTTTTCTCGACTAATGTATACACTATATCAAAAGTACTACTTTTAGGTATAGCTAAACTATTGCTAATTTCTGTTATCCCTAGGGGAGTCTCGCTATTTGATATAAGTTCTAATATATCTATTGCTCTTGCTACAGATCTATTAATACTCACAATATCATCTCCGTTCATATATGCGTACGTTGTTCGGTTTAAATCATCTTAATTCTTATAATATATCATTTTAAATTAATTGTCAATAATAATTCGCCTAAAATTTCTCCATTTTTTTGAGGAAGTTAAAAATTAATCTTTGTGGATAAGGTAAAGGAACCAGCAAAATTTCTAACTACAAGCATTCTATAGTGATTTTCTGCAAACTCATCATCAATACAATAGATAAAGTATTTAAAAACACTTCACAGGTAAATTTACCTGTGAAGTGTTTTTAAATATCATTTTGCTCCCTTGATTACCCTTATTTCAACATCTTGTTTTTCAACTTTACTATCTATTTCATCAACCTTTTTTTCAAGTGTAATCAACTTTTCATAAGTTAGTTTGTATCCATCATATAATGCCTTGTGGTTTGTGTCCATTTTGTTTTCAAGTTTAACTACATTGTTTTCAAGTTTAACTACATTGTTTTCAAGTCTGACTATATCCTGTTTTACTTCTTTAAACCCTTCTTGCATTTCCCCGTACATCTTTGTCATAAATTCAAATAATTGTTCATTGGATATACCCTCACCCAATCCGATCACCCCTATATATAAACTACATTTAGTATATCATTAATTTACACTCCTATTCAATATAAAAATTATAGAAATTATAAAATTCATAAAAGGAACTACAAGCACCTCATAAGCATTTCTGCCTATGAGGTGCAACAATTAGTCTATCTTTGGATAAGTGGTATTTCAATTTCTACATCGGAAACTGGATAAGTGGCACAAGGATGAATATAACCATACTTTTTATCTGCTATTCTTCTACCATCACCATCAGGTCTAATGAATACATCTCCAGATATAAGCTTAGACCTACAATATCCACATTCTCCACTTCTACAGCGGGATGGAGCTACTATTCCTGCTTTCTCCATTGATACAAGCAATGTATCTGTTGCTTTTCCTTCAATAGTCGTAGTAACATTTCCTACATTTACTACTACATTGTATGTTTCATTTGCTTTTTCATTTGGAAAATCTGGATAAGTTTTTACATCTTTCACTTCGCCATATACTTCTCTTCTAATCCTTCTTCTAGGAATATTTAACTTTGGTAATTCTTCATCTAAATATCTATATAATCCTAAGGGGCCACATATGAAAAATGTCTTTCCTTCTACATCTCCAACTTGTTCTTTTATTAGCTCTGCACTTAAAAGTCCTACAGGATCTTTCCAATCTTTTGATGGGTTATTGCAAACATATTTAACTTCTATCCTACCATTAGATTTTTCCTTCATATTATCCAATTCATCTCTAAATATTATTTCATCTTCATGTTCAATTCCATATAATAGAGTAAAATTCATATCTAAATCTTTTTGAATAATTTGTCTCATCATGGAACGCATTGGAGTTATACCACTACCTCCACAAAGTCCAACTATATTTTTTGTATCCCTTACAGGATGATAATAGAAAAATCCTTGAGGTCCAGAAGACTCTACTATAGTTCCAACTTTCCAATTATCCCATATATATTTAGTGAAAAATCCTTCTTCATCTTTTTTCACAGTTATTTCATAATAATTATCCTTTATTGCATCCATAGGAGAAGATGATATAGAATAAGGTCTTGTTAGCTTAGAACCATTAACCTCTCCCTTTATGCTAAGGTATTGTCCTGCTCTAAATATAGGAAGTTTATCTATTTTAGATTTATCTTCAAGTATCATCCTAAATGTTTTTGTATCCTTAGTTTCATCTCTAACTTCTTCAATTTTCATCACTAATTTATCTGGGTGAAGCTTTTCAGCTAATTCTTTCATAGGATCATAAAAATCAAACTCAGCTGGAGCTTCCATAATTTTCTTTTTCCTTACAGGAATAAGATCCTTATAGCTTTTTACTGGATTTGTATATCTTTCCCTCATCTATTTACTCCCCTCCATTTCTTTTAACATCTTTAAAGTTACCTCTCGACCAGAGCTTAAACTACAACTATAAGCATGACCATTAGTTGAACATCCACCAACAAAATCTAAGCCTTTGATGGCATATTTCTTCTCTTCCTCTTCAACTATTTTTCTCACAAGACTTGAATTCCAAGGTTGTTGTTCATAGCCAAATACTTGTCCTTTATATGCACCTGTATATCTTGCCCATGTTTCTGGAGTTACCATCTCTATCTCCTCTATGTGATCTCTTAAGTTCACATCCAGAGCATCTTCAAACATCTTTACAAGGTGGTCTGCAAATCTATCCTTCTCTTCAAAGTAGGTTTCAGGAGTTACATCCTTCCATGCATCTCCCATCATAAGCCCTGTAATGGATAGTTGGCATATACCTTCTTCTGTAGCATCTGCTCCATTTTCATGACATATTGCTGAAACCCATTTTGGAGGTTCAAATCTATAGAAGGAATTATATATTTCATCTGTATCCGTTGTTTCACCAATAAAATATTCATAATGTTCAATTCCTATGTCCTTTGGATTTTCATCTAAACCCAAGTATACAGTAACTGCCGAACAAGATGGAACTTGAGCATTTATCTTTTTAATTTCAAATTCAGATATCTCAGATTTTGGTTCTATCATCTTTCCATATACCACATGAGGATGAGCATTAGATAAAACAATATCTGTTTCTATATAAGTTCCATCAGCTAACTCTACTGCTTTTACTTTACGATTTTCAACATGAATCTTTTCTACCTTACAGTTAAACTCTACCTGTCCCCCTAATTCTCTAATCCTTTCAGTTAATGCAACAGATAAAGCATGTGATCTGTCTTTAGGTACATATGCCCCTGTAGTTAAATATCCGCATATCATATAGGACCATGTAGTGAAGGTTAATTCACTTAAAGGCACTCCTTGATAACACCAATAAGGACGGATAAGGCTTTTTACCTTTGGTGGAAGATCAAATTCTTCTTCTACTTCTGCAGCAGTTTTATGAATATTTTCAATAAATCCTTTATACTTTGTTTTTAATACTTTTGGATCTGGTTTTTGTCCTTTTTCTGCACATTCACGTATATATAAAATACCCCTATACACATTGTTGCACAATTCCATATACCTAGTTACTTCTTCCTTGCTTCCTGGCACTTCCTCTTCTATTGCCTGAATGAAATTTTCTATGCCAAAAGGAAGCCTAACATTTATGCCTTCATTGGGCACAACTATTACATAAGGTTCTGGTACTCTACTTAGTTCACACTCTACCCCCGCATCATTCAACAGCTTTCTAATAGGACCCATCCTTTCAGGAGTATCAAAATCCAATAGTTCATGAAGGGTAGCTTCAAACTCGTACCTTCCCCTTACAAAACTAGTTGCAAATCCTCCAGGGAGATTATGTTGTTCTAATACTAATACATCTTTTCCTGCCAATGCTGCATGTATCCCAGCACTTAAACCACCCATGCCTGCTCCAATTACAACAACATCATAATGAGGTTTAAACCTATTCCTCAATTTAAAATCTGCCATAACCCTTTCACTCCTTTTTTTGCTTTTTTATTAACCCTTTCATAAGGTATACTACAAAAGTAATGAAGGAAGGTCAAAAAACATACAATGCGTATTTTTCAAGGTTTTCTTTATTTACTTTAATGTATAGTTTACACTTTTTGCAAACTAATCCTCTATTCAATTCTCATATTTCAATATGTATAGCTATTTAACTAAATATAAAAGTGTTAGTAGATGATTAAAGTAAAAATATTTTTGAAATTTTAAAAATATTTATCCACTAGATATTTTGAATATTGAGCACAATGATCAAGCAATGCAAATGCCATTATTTCTCCTGCATAATAAGTATTGTTTTTAGATTGCATTCCCTCTAACTCCCTATAAAATCCTTGTTTTAATATTTCACAATCCACATGGGGAAAATGACTCCATTTTCTATAATCATAAAGTCCTTTTACATTTACTCCCATTCTTCTAAAATCACATTCCACAGTATCCCTTACATCTTTTACACTCATACTATCATCCCCTAATGCATATGCTGTTACAATATCATTTTTATCCATATTTGACCACCTATAATACCAAACTAGTAAATGCCCTATATTCTCCTTAGTAAAATGATTAGGCATATAACCACATACTTTAGGGATATTTCCCAATTTATAGGCAAATACATAAAAATCATTATATTTTATTTTTGAAAAAAGCTCTCTTTCCATATATGTATAATCCATAAATTTCAATGTTTCTTCTAAGGGACAAGTTATGATAAGTTTGTCAAACTCTTCAACTCCTAAATTGGTTGTTACTAATATTTTGCCATCTCTTTTAATACTTAATATCTCCCTAGAAAGTCTAACATCTTCTAAATATGATGCTACCTTTTCCCAAATAGTTTGAAGACCATTTACCAATGTGATAATATGATCTATTTCAATAAAATAATTTAAAATTTTAAAATCTAAATATTTTAAAACATATATTGCCGCTATTTCATCTAAATATCCATATCCAAATCCATTAAATGGCGGAGCATATGCTTTTTCAACTAATGGCACTCCATTTTCTTTACACCATTGGGTAAAAGGTTTGCATAACTCTTCAGGTACATTTTGAAAACCCGGCTTATGAATATATTCATATTGTTTAACTATATTGGATAGTTTAAAAAACTGTTTCTGAAACTCTTTTGCTTCCTCCTCCGCTACTTGAGAAACTGGATTTCCCCTTTCATCAAAAAAAGCTCTATAAAGCACCGGACCTATTTGAGCTTCATCAAATATCTCCATAAATTCCAGTATATGAGGATTGTGATGGACAATCATCATTGCTCCCATTTCATAGGTATTTCCCCTATAATTGATGGTGCAACATTTTCCTCCTACTCTACTCTGCTTCTCCAAAACTGTAATATTTTTATATCCTTTTCTATCTAGATAAAAAGCTGCGCTAAGTCCTGACACTCCAGCCCCAATTATACAAATTTTCTCATCTTTGTTTGCCACATCTTTCCCTCCTATATATTCATACTATTTATTAAAACCCATATAGGAATATAAAGCTTATCATCACAAACTTCCTTAAATACTTCCATTGGAGTTTTTCCTTTGTGAATACCCTTCTCCATTACCCTTTCCAAATTATAATAAATCATAAAATGTTGAAGATCCCCTTGAAGTTCATCTAAAGAGATATAGTCATTTTTAATTAATATACTTTTAAAAAACTCTTCATACATTATGTCATTTAAGTTTTCTAAAAAAGCAATATTTGATTTTTCAGTTGCTGGGATCTTTATATGCTTTATCTTGTATTCATCTAAAAGTTTGTCATATTTATGTTTACCACCATCCCAATTAGTGGCATATTCTCTACTTTCATTAGTTATAATATTTTTTATTTCTACTTGGAATGCCTTAGACATTGGAATAAGTTTCGTTTCAAATATATCTTTTACACTTTGAAAGGATTTGTTACCATATACCTTTGCAATAGCAAATTGAGAAAAGCAATCAATAATAGATATGATATATACTTTACCTATATTATTAAATTTTCCAATATATCTTGTACCTTGCTGAAGAGCATATCCTGGATATGAATTATATATATCTTCTAAGGTTATTTTATTACTTTTATTTACTATAGAAGTGGACGTATATTCGTTTTTCTTTGCAAATTGAATTCTTTTTTCTCTAGTGCTCAAATTGTTCCTTTTAAGTACATTATATACACCTGCTTCACTAATATCTATGTCTAACTCCTTTAAATTATATAAAAGCCTTCTTGGTCCATCATTGGGATTGTTTATAACTAAATTTAAAATAATATTTTCAACTTCACTGGAAATTTTATTTGGCATATTAGGTTTGCATTTCTCCCTATCCTTCAATCCTTCTATCCCATATTTTTTATACCTACTGTACCATTTATAATAGGTGGTTCTTGATATATTAAATATTTCACAAGTTCTTGACACATTTCCTGTCTTTATTCCATGCATAAGGATTACATACCTAACACTTGCATCTTTCAATTTCATAATTACACCTCAATAATTATATTTCCATATTAGGTTTTTGCATTACATAAAAACCCAATGTAGTTGAGTCAAAAGTTTTGTTCGTCAAATTAATAACCCCTTGTTAATATTTTACACTATTATCCTCTCTACTAAGTAAGTTAAGCTTTATTACACATCTTTTAGGTGCTGCCCCTACATAATAAAATGGATAACAAGTCACAAGGGTTAGAATAGGCTCATCACTTTCTTCTAAAATACAACTATCATTTGGTTCTGTTATTTCAATAGTATTTACCTCAAATGTCAATTTTTCATAGGTCGTTTCCATAACCATACGATCTCCTTTTTTTACATCTTTCAAACATCTAAATACAGTATCTCTATGCCCAAACAAAACTGAATTCCCAAAATCTCCTGGAAATACCGTAGATTCATAATGCCCTGCACCCATATCAAGTATCTCATCTGTAGTTCCTTCAAATACTGGAATTTCTTTCTGTAAATTAGGAATTAATAATTTACCTATTATTTCCCCACTTTTAGGTTTGCTATAATACGGTCTCTCATCTTTAGAATCAGATACATAATTTTGTTTTTTTTGTTCCCAATCAACAATACTTTTTTCCTCCAATTTTACACTTTTTCTTATGTTAACTAAGGAACAAACTACAAGCCCTACACCAACTAATATAATTATAATTGAAATAATAAATATTGTTTTTTTAGCTTTCATAATAAAATCCCACTCTTTACATATTATTTTTAATATATTATATATATATTATCAAAATAAATAGATATAGCAAAGAAGGAGTTGAGTACTCAACTCCTTCTTTCATAATATATTAAGTATTACATAGTATTTTCTTGTTTCCTGTGCATAATAGCTATTATAATTGCACCAATTATTATCATTGCTATACCTATAACTAAGAAATTATAGTTAGATGTAGCAGTAATAGGCTTTTCTTCTGTTGTTGGTTCTGTTGGCTCTGTTGGTTCTGCTGGTTTTGTTGGTTCTGTTGGCTCTATTGGTTTTGTTGGCTCTGCTGGCTCTGTTGGTTCTACTGGTTTTGCTGGTTCTGTTGGCTCTGTTGGTTCTGCTGGTTCTGTTGGCTCTGTTGGTTCTGCTGGTTTTGTTGGTTCTGTTGGTTCTTGTTCTCCTGGTTCCTCTGGTTCTGTTGGTTCTTGTTCTCCTGGTTCTTCTGGCTCTATTGGTTCTTCTTCTCCTGGTTCTTCTGGCTCTATTGGTTCTTCTTCTAATTCTGCTATCCTTTCTTCTAATGCTTTTAGTTTTTCTACATGTTCTTCACCAACAAATGTTTTTTGTTCATCTGTTAATGCATCATATGCTGCTCTTGCTGCTTCTACTTGTGCCTTATGTTCTAATGTCACATCATCGGGTGCTGGTAGATTTTTTATCATTTCTTCAACGTCAGTGTGTGCATTTTCAAAAATACCACATATAACTTTAGCATAACCTTTGGCAAGCTCCTTTAGTTTCTCATTGTCTTGTAAAAACTCCCTATCTTCAGCATTTGTATGAAAACCGCTCTCTACTAAAAAGACATAAGGACATCCTGCTTCTACAGCGTTTCTAATAACTGCAAAATCATTGTCACCGCCGATACCTGATTTTTTAGCACCCCTGTTAGAATTTCCCATTATCTCTGAGCCTTTCTGTGCTAAAGCTTTAGCATGATCTTCATTCCAAGACTGATCTACCGAATACCAAGCCTCACAACCGTTTATGCTTTCATCACCTGGATAAGCATTACTATGCAAACTAATAAATAAATTTTTACCTTTTGCCTTTTGTCCTCGTTCCCCTAAACTTGGATTTGCTTCTTCAGTATCTTTAGTTAAATTAACCGTTGCTCCACTTTCTGTTAAAGCATCTTTCAGATGATTTGCTAGTTTCCACATTGCTTCATATTCAAGATACCCTTCATATCCAGGACTACCTTCTTCGCCATGTCCAGGGTCTATTACTACACTTTTACTATCAGTAGTTCCCATCATACTTATAGCATTTGCTTCATCATTTACTGGTTCATTAACTAAAATAGTTATTTCTACATTTGGCTCTTCTAATTCAACTTCTTGTGCAGCAATTGGCTGAATTAGATTTAAAAACAAAAACATTGCCAACGCTACTGTTAAAATTTGTTTCTTCTTATCACCTATATACCCCCTTTAAATTAGTTTTTAATTTGCGCATCTTTATAATATCACAACATAACCCTAAAATCAAAATCTTGTAAAAAATTGCAGTAAATTTATTCTCTACTGCAATTTTTTATTTAAAACTTTAATATTATCTCAATTTCATAAACCATAAATTAATAACACGACCAGTAGTTATATTAAAGCCAATAACCTGCATATCTTGGTTTACTTTAAAAGTAATATCTCCAGATAGGGAATTACCATATTCTTCAGAAGTAAATTTATTTTTTTCATAAGGGAAAAGCTTTGAATCTTCATTTCTATTATGTTTAGCAACCAAAGTTTCATCTTCTAAAACAATTTTATAAAAAGTTTTTAATTCATCACTGTAATAAATTCCTTCATATTTTTTTAACATATCTGATGATATTTCTATCTTATTTAACTTCTTTGCAAAATTTTCATCATGAGGATACACAATTTTAAATCCTTTAATATTATTTTTTTCATCTATTTCCCATTTAATAAGCATATCTGTGTCTTTAATAATATATGTATTTCCTGTTTTATACATTAATTTCAACTTAGGAGTTCCAGGCATTAAAATAAACATTTCATTATCTTCAACTTCAATTTTAAATGTTATTCCTGGTTCTGTCATATAAATACCTTCTAAATCTTTAATATTTTCATATCTTTCCTCTTCTATATAATAATTTGAAAAACTAAAACTATCTTCACATTTAAATTCATCTTCATCTATAAATATATCTGCTAATTTTTTAGCACAATACATAGGCTTAAATGTACTTAAATTACTCAAAACTGCAATAGCAGCACCTTGCTCTGGGAAACACATAAGAGCACTTCTAAAACCTGCATCTGCCCCTGAATGTTCAACAGTTTTTAAACCTCTATAATCTCCAATTGTCACACCACCAGCATAATCAATAGTTTCTCCATTTTTAAGCGTATACCTCTTCTTCATGTTTTCAATTACAGTTAAGCCTCCTATTTCTTTTGTCTTAAAATTATATCCCCATTTTAGAAGATCTTCTGCTGTTGTAAATAAGCTAGTTGCACCTACTGTTGAATAATTCAAAACACTTTTTTTATATCCTTGTTCTAAATCTAATTTATAAGAATATGCTCTATTTTTTACAATCATATCATTATCATCATGAAAATGTGTATTATCCATTTTTAAAGGATCAAATATATTTTCTTTTGCAAAAATAGTAATAGGCTTTCCTGAAACTCTTTTTACTATTTCAGCCATCAAAGTATATCCAGTGTTTGAGTATAGAAACTTTGTTCCTGGCTCAAAGTTTAAAGCTTTTTGTCGCATAATTGCTTTTAATAAATGCTCTTGAGTTATAACATCATCACTTCTCCATCCAGCAAGAAAAAGCAATTCCCATTGATCCCTTAATCCACTAGTATGATGCATTAAATGCTTAATAGTTATTACATGGCCTAAATCAGGCATCTCTGGTATATATTTACGAATATCATCATTTATATTTAATTTTCCTTCAGATTCCAATAATAAAATACACATTGCAGTAAATTGCTTAGATACTGAAGCAACATGAAAAATTGTTGATGGAGTATTGGGAATATCATATTCCATATTAGCAAGTCCAAACCCATTTTTGTAAACTACTTTACCATCAACTAGCACAGCTGCTGCAGTAC
>JAPXKQ010000037.1:0-22196 GCA_033809995.1 Tissierellaceae bacterium | reverse complement strand
TCTCCATTTCCTTTTCATAATTCTTTGCATCATCTTCATCTACTGGGATATATAGATGATTTAAGACATAATCCCACTTACCACCATCAAAGTAGATAATCTCATCTTCATCTACTTCAAGAACATAAACTATTTCATTTTCTGTTGGTCTCAACATACTTTCGTGGCTTATTGAACACCATATGGGAAACTGAACCCCTTCAGGCTTTGCAACCCTTTTACTTGCAACATTTGTAAACCATGTATAAAGTTTAATGATATAATCCGCTATCTCTTCAAACTTTTCTTCTAGATGTTTTCTTTGAATTCTTATTACGCCATCTCTTTTTAGGTCATCTAGACTTCTCATATCCTGCCTAGTCCAAAGGGTCACCTTATTAGGTTGATTTGAAAGCTCCATGGGTATCCTCCTCAATAAATTCTTATTATATTAAATTTACCCTAAAACAATTATTAAATACCAGTTTTAATAGGAGATTTTAGCCGTGAAAAATGAGGAGATCCCTCCACGTTGGTCGGGAAGACAAAAGTAAGAAAAGCATCTAAAGATGTGTTAAGGTAGCTTTTCTTGAAACTCATCTACGGAAAGTCCTATTAAATTAAGTTATCAGAATTGTAGGACTTTCCTATTCGTTATAAAAAATTCGTATAGACATGAAAATCTACCACTACAACAATAATTACGGGAATCGGATTAATTTACAAAATTTGGCTTGTCTAATGTAATTTAGGGTGTTTAAAAACATAGTTATATGTATATATATACTAATGAATAGTAATTGATAATGATTATCATTTGTGATTTATATACATTAAATTAAGGGGGTAAAAATTTATGCGTTTTGAAGATTACAATCCACTAGATAATGCAATTTATCAAATCATGGACAAAAGTGGAGAAATTGTTAATAGTGAAGATATGCCTTCATTAACTGATGACGAATTATTATATCTATACAAAACTATGCTATTTGTAAGAATTATTGACGAAAGAGCATTGTCTTATCAAAGACAAGGAAGGATGCTCACCTACGCTCCTAATACTGGGCAAGAGGCTGCTCAAATAGGTAGCGCTTATGCAATGGAAAAAAATGATTGGCTCGTACCTGCTTTTAGAGAACTGGGTGCATGGCTTGTGAGAGGAGTTCCTCTCGAGAATATCTATCTGTATTGGTATGGAAATGAATGGGGTAGCCATATGCCTGAAGGGGTAAGGGTATTACCTGTATCTATTCCGATAGGCTCACAATATCAACATGCTGCTGGTATTGGAATGGCAAACAATATTAAAGGTGAAAATGATGTTGCTGTAACATATATCGGTGATGGTGGTACCTCTCACGGAGATTTCCACGAGGGACTAAACTTTGCTGCAGTATTTAAAGCTCCTGTTGTATTTATAATACAGAATAACCAATACGCTATTTCAGTTCCAAGAAAAAATCAAACAGCAAGTAAAACACTGGCACAAAAAGCTGTAGCATATGGTATGCCAGGAATATTAGTTGATGGAAATGATATATTCGCAATGTATGTGGCAACAAAAGAAGCTATTAGAAGAGCTAGAAACGGTGAAGGACCTACTTTAATCGAGGCATACACCTATAGATTTGGACCGCATACCACATCCGATGACCCAACAAAATACAGAAAAGACGAGGAAGTTGAATCTTGGAGGGATAAAGATCCATTTGTAAGATTTAAGCAGTATCTATTAAATAAGGGCATTATCACAGAAGAGTGGGAAGAAAACATTAAAAAAGAATTAGATGCAGAAGTAGTGAAAACTTTTGAAGATATGGAGAGAAACTCAAAATACGAAATTGAAGATATATTCAAATATCATTATGAAACAATGCCTCCACATTTAGAAGAACAACTCAATGAGTACAAAGCATTTTTAGAAGGAGGTATGTAATATGGATAATAAGTTAAATTTAATTCAAGCTGTAACTCAAGCTTTAGATAATGAATTAGAACTTGATAAATCTGTCGTAGTCTATGGAGAAGACGTTGGGGTTGAAGGTGGAGTATTTAGAGCTACTGTTGGACTCCAAGAAAAATATGGGGAAGCTAGAGTATTTGATAGCCCTCTTGCCGAATCAGGTATAGTTGGAACAGCTATAGGCATGGCTATCAATGGAATGAAACCCGTAGTTGAGCTTCAATTTATGGGATTTTCATACCCAGCATTTAATCAAATAATAAATCACGTTGCAAGAATGAGAAATAGATCCCGTGGTGGTTTTACTCTTCCAATGGTAATTAGGGCACCTTATGGTGGAGGAATTAGGGCTCTAGAACATCACTCTGAAAGTACAGAGGCAATGTATGCTCATATACCAGGGCTTAAGGTAGTTATACCATCTACTCCTTATGATGCAAAAGGACTACTCATTGCAGCTATAAGGGACCCAGACCCAGTATTGTTCCTTGAACCCAAAAGAATTTATCGTGCATTCAGACAGGATGTCCCAATGGAGGCTTATGAACTTCCAATTGGTAAGGCAAAATTAGTTCAAGAAGGAGAAGACCTAACTATCGTAACATGGGGTGCCATGGTAAGAGATGTACAAAAGGCAGCAGAAATAGTTAAAGAAAAAGGAATCAATCCTGAAATTCTTGACCTAAGAACCATTTCTCCAATGGATAGGGACGCAATCATAGATTCAGTCAAGAAGACCGGAAGAGTAATTGTAGTCCACGAAGCTCCTAAATCTTTTGGTGTTGGTGCTGAGATTATATCATTAGTAAATGAGAAAGCATTTCTTTATCTAGAAGCTCCTCCAACAAGGGTAACAGGTTTTGACACCATATTCCCATTACCAAAAGGAGAGCATCACTATATCCCAACTCCTGAAAGAATTGCAAAATCAATACTTGATGTAGTGAAATTTTAGGTGAAGGAGGAATATAATATGAAATTTGAATATCGTTTCCCCGATATTGGAGAGGGTATCCATGAAGGTACAATTATAAAATGGATGATTAATGTAGGAGATAATATAAATGAAGGAGATTCTGTAGCTGAGGTAGAGACTGATAAGGTTACTACCGAAATCCCATCCCCAAGATCTGGTCGAGTATTGGAGTTAAAGGCAAAGGCTGGAGATATCATTCATGTAGGAGATGTTTTTGTTGTAATAGATTTATCAGGTGAAGCTAATGCAGAAGAGGTTTCTATTGTGGAAACAAGAGAACCTGTTGCGGAAGAGGAAACAGCCGGTGTAGTAGGTGAAGTAATAGTTTCATCAGAGGAAATACCTCCAAGCACAGAAGACATCGTATCTACCCCAAAATTAGATAAAAAGAAAAAGGTACTTGCAACTCCAGTAGCAAGGGGATTGGCAAAGGACTTGGGTGTTGATATCAATGAGGTAATAGGTACAGGACCAGGCGGACGTGTAATGAAAGAGGATATCAGAAACTTTAAGGACTCATTAGCTAAGGCAGAAGCTCCTAAGGCTGATGCAACAAAGGTTGAAACTCCAAAATTTGCAGCTCCAAAATATGAATTTGAAAAGCCTACCTTCGAATTTAAAGAAGAAGTTTCTGGGGGCGAAAGCATTACTAGAGTTCCCCTATCAAGAATTAGAAAGACCATTGCAGAAAAAATGACACAATCTAGATTTACTATTCCTCATACTACTGCAATGGATGAAATTGATATTAGTAGATTAGATGATTTCAGAAAGAAATACAAAGAAGTATTAAAAGAAGAGGATATCAGTCTAACCTATTTACCGTTTATAGTTAAGGCAACAATTGTAGCTTTGAAGACATTCCCAGAGTTTAATGCTTCATTGGATGAGGTGAATAATGAACTAATATTGAAACATTTCTATCATATAGGAATTGCAACAGATACAGAGAGAGGTCTTATGGTGCCAGTAGCACGAAATGCTGATAGAAAATCAATAGTTGAACTTGCAAAGGAAATCGCTGATATAACCTCTAGAGCTAAGGATAATAAAGTTGATTTAAGTGAACTAAAAGGAAGTTCTTTCTCCATTACAAATTATGGTTCAATAGGTGGATATTATGGCATTCCTATAATAAATTATCCAGAATCAGCAATCCTTGGCTTAGGTCGTGTTGTTAAGAAGCCTATAGTAAGAGATGATGAAATTGTAATTGCTAAGGTGCTACCCGTATCTCTATCCTACGATCATAGAACAATTGATGGTGCAAGCGGTGCACGTTTCTTAAATCTATTAAGAGATTTGTTAATGGACCCTGAATTGTTGTTATTAAAATCTTAAGGGGTGAAGCTAATGGCATATGACGTAATTATAATAGGTGGAGGCCCTGGAGGATATGTTGCAGCAATTAAGGCAGCACAACTTGGGGCAAAAGTAGCAGTTGTTGAAAAAGAAAAATTAGGTGGGGTATGTCTCAATTGGGGCTGTATCCCTACCAAAACCCTACTTCAAAGTGCAAAACTCTACAGGGATATGTTAAAGGGCGAAGACTTTGGTATACAGGGAATAGATAAAGAAAAGCTGAATATTGATTGGAAGTCACTTATCAATCGCAAGGATACTGTGGTAAATAGACTTGTATCGGGAATAGGTATGCTGTTCAAGAAAAATAAGATAGATTTATTTGAAGGCAAAGGACGTGTAATCCATAAGACTCATGTTGAGGTTAATGGTGAAATAATTGAGGGTAAAAACCTTATTATAGCAACAGGTGCAAGAGAAAATATACCTGAGTTACCAGGGTTTAAGGAAGGATATGAGTCAGGGTTAATTATAGGTAGTAAGGCTGCATTACAATTGGAAGAGATTCCAAAGGAATTGATAATCTTAGGTGGTAATGTTTATGCTGTAGAATTTGCAACACTTTTCAATGCATTAGGCTCAAATGTAACAATGATTTTTAATGCAGATGGAATACTATCTACAGTTGAAAAGGAAATGTCAAAGACTCTAGAAAGACAACTTAAGAAGGATGGAATCAAAATTGTAGCAAATGCAGATATAAAATCCTTATCTAATGATGGAATTGTAGTGGAGCAAAAGGACAAAGAAAAAATATTTAAGGCTGATAAATATCTACTATCCTTGGGCATTAAGCCTAATTTATCAGGGTTAGAAAGTTTAAATTTAAAACTTACTTCCAAAGGATTTATAGATACAAATGAAAGAATGGAGACAAATATAAATGGAGTATATGCTATAGGCGATGTCATTGGAAAATATCCATTGGCCCACGTGGCTTCAGCTGAAGGAATTGTCGCTGCAGAAAATATCATGGGAATGGTCAGCAAGATGAATTACAACCATGTACCGTTGGTAGCTTATACTTTCCCTGAAATCGCAAGTGTAGGACTTACAGAAGAGCAAGCTAAAGAGAAAGGTCATAATGTTACCGTAAGTAAGTTCCCATTATCAGCTAATGGGAAGGCACTTTCTGAGGGGGATACAGTAGGATTTATAAAAATAGTTTCAGATAATGAATATGGTGAGATAATCGGAACACATATAATGTCTAATAATGCTAGTGATATGATATCTAGTGCTGTTGCTGTAATGCAGCTTGAAGGGACTATATTTGATATGGCAAAGACTGTACTTCCTCATCCGACAACGTCAGAAATATTTATGGAGGCTGCTTTTGGAGCCATAGATAAGCCAATTCATATGTGACAATAAAAGAGGTATTTCACCTCTTTTATTGTCATCCCGAGCGTAGTTGAGGGATCTCCTCTTTTAAAGGCGGAGATTTCTCCACTGCGGTCGAAATGACACAGCTACAAGAATAGAAACTCATATCTTTTCATTCTATGGAAATACTACCTAGAATGGAGGGATATTATGGATTTTGTTAGAAGTTATAGACTAGAAAAAAATGATGATGGTTATACACTTATCTTATATCTTGATGTTGGGTTGACTGAATTTGCAGACGAATTTGAAAGTAATAAAGAAGAGAAAATTGCTAATTTAGATAAGTTTATTAACGAATTTATAAAAAATAAGTTTCCTGATATAAAAATTAATAGCGTTAAATTGGTCGTAGGTACAATGGTAGTCGCCACTATTACCTTGCAAAGTTTCTCAGGATTTGCTGAGGGAATGGCGTCAAATGCAAAGCCTGTCTTTAATATGACCTATGCCTATTTTGAAACTGGAGATGCCCTTATCGATACTTTAAGTCACACTGGAAAGGTCTTGGATGTTATTTCCCCTAGTTATTTTGATTTAACATCTGATGGGCATTTGCAATTAACCTCTCAATTTGACTCTTATACTATTAAACAGATGCAGAAGAGAGGATATAGAGTAGTCCCATTTCTTGGCAATCACTGGAATCGTGACGTTGGTCGTGCTGCCCTTAATAATAGAGATATATTAGTAAGCGAAATAGCAAATATTATAAACAAGTATAACCTAGACGGAATTAATGTAGATATTGAAAACGTAACTGTAGAAGACAGAGACAGTTTTACATTGTTTGTAAAGGCATTGAGAGATGCACTTCCTAAAGAAAAGGAGGTTTCTGTATCTGTTGCAGCCAATCCACATGGATATACAGAAGGTTGGTATGGTTCATTTGACTATTCAAGACTAGCACAATATGCTGATTATCTTATGATTATGTCTTATGATGAACACTATGAGACTGGTGATCCTGGACCAGTTGCCAGTGTAGGGTTTGTGGAAGAATCTATTAAGTATGCTCTAAAATATGCCCCTCCTTCAAAAATTGTAATCGGTCTTCCTTTCTACGGAAGGTATTGGAAAGATGATGGAAGTATCAAAGGAAAAGGAACTAGCTTAATTAAAATAAATGAGCTCATTGGAAAATATAATGGCACTGTGACCTTTGATAATTATTCAAAGTCTCCAATGGCTACTGTTAATATCACTGACTATGAAGCAGGCTTCCCTATGGGTAAATACACTATATGGTTTGAAAATGAACAATCTATTCTTGGCAAGTTAAACTTGATAGAGAAATATAATCTAAAAGGTGCTGGAAGTTGGAGCCTACATCAGGCTACACAAAATATTTGGGATGTATATAATCAATGGGTTAATAGTAGTAGAATTTTTGTTGATGTAGGTGAAGGATGGGCAAAGGCTCCAATACTCTCTGTAAGTGAAAGAGGTTGGATGATTGGAACTAGGGATTCTTATTTCGAACCCAATAAGGCTTTGACTAGGGCAGAAGCTGCTACCCTCCTAGTTCGTGTTTTAGGATTGCAAAACACTTATTACAATATACCTTATTTTAAGGATATTCCGTATAATCATTGGGCAAAGGAAAATATCGAAATTGCAATACAGCATGGACTGATGGAAGGATTAGGAAATCAGAGATTTGCTCCCGATGAATCCCTTACAAGAGAAGAGATGGCAACATTGTTGTCTAGATTGCTGAAGATTTCCCCTTCTCAAAAGGGTAACAATCCCTTTAAAGATATCAACTCCTCGAGATGGTCTTATCCATATATAGTTACTATGGCAAAGGAAAATATCTTTGAAGGATTTGAAGATGGAACCTTTAGACCTAAAGAAAAAGTTACCCGAGCACAAATGGCAGCATTATTGGATAGAATTAAGGATATGTTACCTTAGGGAGGGGTGGGATAAGATCGCCCCATAGTGTCTTTTCGATCGTAGTGGAGAAATCTTCACTTCTAAACAGTAGATCCCTCGACTACGTTCGGGATGACAAAATCCTATATCACAAACTGTTCCAGATACCTCTTCGATAACTTTAAACTATCAATCTTCCTCTCTTCACTTACTTCGAAGGCTCTATCTTCCACTTCTATACAAGCATATCCTCTAAATCCAATTTCATTAAGGGTGGATACATATGCACCCCAATCTACGTCGCCAAGTCCTGGAAGCTTTGGACTCATATAATCAAGTGGATAAGCCATAATACCCACTTCTTTTAGCTTTTCGGGATATAATTTTATATCCTTAAAATGCACATGGAAAATCCTATCTTTGAATTCATATATAGGACTTATATAGTCCATCATTTGCCATATAAAATGGCTCGGATCCATATTTATTCCAAAATTCTTATTTGGTACGATTTCAAATATCTTTCTCCAAATAACAGGTGAAGTAAATAGATTTTGTCCTCCTGGCCATTGACCCTTGTCAAATAGCATTGGACAGTTTTCTATAGCTATTTTTACTCCCTTTTCATCTGCATAATTTATTATAGCAGGCCAAACTTTCTTAAACAATTCAATGTTTTCTTCGACAGTTTTAAATTGGTCTCTACCTATAAATGTTGTCACCATATTTACACCTAGTTTACTACTAGCATCTATTACTTTATACAGATGAGAAACATTTGTATTTCTCATTTCCAAGTCATTGCCTATGGTATTTGGATAGAAAGCTAGGGATGATATCTCAACATTTCTTTCTTTACAATAATTATTAATGTATCCAACTTTCTCATCTGTCATATTCTCCACATCTATATGACTAACTCCAGCATATCTTCGGTCTGCACTACCTTTTGGCCAGCATGCTACTTCAACACAGGCAAACTCAAGTTCACTAGCTATATCAATTAGTTTTTCAAAATCATATTCGCCAAATAATGCACTTACAAATCCAAGTTTCATAGTAAAAACCTCCTTTTGCGGGATGGCATGGAAACCATCCCCTACGTTTGTTTTATCAATACCTAGGTCATCCCGAGCAAGGTCGAGTGATCTCATCTTTTCACACCTTTTTTAAAAAATGGGATTTATCCACTTCTGTCAAAATGACAAATGAGGAGTTCCCTCCACTGCGGTCGGGATGACAATATAAGAATGACAAATCAAATAGTTACTGTTCTTCCTGTATTTGATGATTCAATACTTGCAAAGATTGCTCTCATGGAGCTTAATGCATTTTTACCTGAAAGTTCAGTGTCTTTATCTTCTAAAATACTTTTTATAAATAAATCTATAACACCTGATTTTGTTTGATTTTCATTTGTTTGAATGTTTTCAATATCATAATAGATTTTTTCTCCACTATGAAGCATAACAATTATGGAATATTTCAGGTCATCATAAATCCTCATTATTCCCTTGGTTCCATAAAGTACTGTACTATTATCCTCTGGTCCGTAATAGGTCCAGCTTGCAGTCATAGTTCCAACTATTCCATTTTCCATCTTATATATACAAAATGCATTATCATCAACGCCGATAAGATTTCCATATGAATCTTTCTTATCTAAAGTTGCAAGCCTAGCTGTTGTTTCTATGACCTTCTGTCCAGTTAAATACTGTATCACATATGTCTTGTGAACTCCCAAGTCTGCCATCACACCCATTACTGCTGCATTTTTGTCAAAGAACCAAGTATCAGGTCCTGGATTTATACTCCAAGTTTCTGGTCCCTCATGTCCAAAGGTAGTTTTGAATATAAGTATATCCCCTATAAGCCTGCTTTCTATCAACTTTTTTGCCTTTTTATGAGCTGGTGTCAACAATTGATTGTGCCCTATTAGAAGTTTCTTCCCCATATTATCAGCTGTAGATACCATAGTTTCACAATCTTCTATAGATGTAGCCATTGGCTTTTCACAAAGCGCATGTTTCCCTGCACGTAAGGCTGCTATGGTGATTTCAGCATGCATATGATTTGCAACACAAACGCTAACCGCATCTATCTCCTTATTGTCCAAAAGCTCCTCATATGTCCTATAAGCTACACCACCATATTTTTCTACCATTTCTTCCGCTCTATCATAAGTCCTATCAAAAAATCCAATTACTTTGCAATTCTCATTAGACATATATTCAGGTATATGTCTTACCTGAGCAATTTTCCCACATCCAATAATCCCGATTTTTAACATGTTATCCCCCTTTAGCGGGATGACGTGGAAGTCATCCCCTACGATATTGTCGTGGAACCCACCCTCTATGACTTTTCTTTTCTTTGAAGAAGCACCGCAAATACCACAATCAATCCCTTAAACGCTTCTCTCAAAAATGGTGGTACACCAAATAGATTAAGTAAATTGTTCATAACGGCTATAATAAGCATCCCAAATACCGTCCCGACTATTGCCCCTCTTCCTCCGCTCATACTTGTACCACCAACTACTGCTGCAGCAATGGCGTCCATTTCATTACCACTACCTGCGTTGGCAAAGTCCATGGAGCCTATCCGTGAAACTTGGATAATAGCTGCTATTGCTACCAATATTCCCATTAATGAATATACTCTTGTTTTTACCCTTTCAACATTAACTCCTGAAAGCTTGGCTGCTCTTTCATTGGAACCCACGGCAATCACTTGGCGACCAAAGATAGTTCGTTTAGATATATAATATAGTATGGATGCTATAATTAGCCAATAGATAATTGGCATAAGCATCAAATTGCCTATTCTAAAGCTTGAAATTTGGAGAAACTCCTTTGGTACTGTAGGATTGTAACCTTGCATAAAATGTTGAGTGACACTTCTAAATATTTTCATTGCTCCTAGAGTAGCTACAAAAGGAGGTATCTTACCCTTTGTAATAAGCAAACCTATACCAGTCCCTAGTATATATCCTAAAACTATAGCTATAATTATCGTAATTATATATGCTAATGTACCTGTTAATCCAAAATTAGCAAGAATTCCTTTTGGTCCTGTATCAATAAGCATCATAATTACAGCACCTGTTGCTACCAATGTAGAGCCTACTGCTAGGTCTATTCCTCCTGATATGATAACAAAAGTCATACCTAGTGAGATAATTCCTACTCCAGCATTATTTCTAAGGATATTAACCCAATTGTTAAGCCATGAATTAAACCAATTGCCAAAGGAATCATATTCAAATCCCAAAACTAAAGTTTGTAATATAATCATTATCAAAAGTGCTACTGCAGTACTAAACAAAGGCTCATCAGTCCATCTATTTTTAAACCATTCTACAAAGCTTCTGCTATTTTTATCCTTGAACTTTAGCATTTATTCCACCCCTTATGTGTGAGTTCAATTCTCCCCCAGTTGCCAGTCGCATAATAACATGCTCATTCATTGTTTCTCCAGAGACTTCACCTTGAATTTTTCCATGATACATAACTAAGGCTCGATCACATACTCGGATTATTTCCTGTGCCTCACTGGAAAGGACTACTACAGCAATATTGTCCTCAGCCAATTTTAAAATGATATCGTAAATGTCCTCCTTTGCCCCTACATCAACTCCCTGGGTAGGGTTGTCTAGTATCAAAACCTTTGGATTTGCAGAAAGCCACTTTGCCAGAACCACCTTTTGTTGATTACCTCCTGATAGGCTATTGATACTATCAGTTGTTTTTTGAAGCTTAATTCGTAATGACTTTATTTGGTTTTCAAATATTTCTTCGTGTTTATTTCTATTTATAATTCCCTTATTTGAAAATATTGGCCATGTTACAATGGAGGCGTTTTCAATAATATTCATATCCTTAATAATTGCATTTTCTTTTCTATTTCTAGGTAAATAACCTATTCCTACATTGAGTGCTTGCTCTGTGCCTTGAACCTTGATTTCCTTTCCATCCAAATAAACTTTTCCAGAGAGGACACTTTCTGCACCAAATATTGATTGGAATAATTCACTACGTCCATCCCCTAGTAGTCCTGTGACTCCCAATATCTCGCCCTGTTTAATAGAAAAACTAATATCTCTAAATGCTTTAGAATGGGTTAGATTTTCTACCCTTAATATTTCCCCACCAAGTTTTTTATTTCTTGAAAGTTGATCTATATTGATGTTGTAGCCCACCATAAAGCGTGCTAAATCATCTGTATTAACATCCTCAACCATACCTTCCGCCACAAGCTTCCCATCTCGCAGTACCATATATCTTTCACAAATTTCTTTTACCTCATTTAATTTATGGGAAATAAATATGATTCCAACATTACGTTCCTTTAGGGTACTCATCATTTTGAAAACTCTCTTAATTTCAGGCTCAGTCAATGATGTAGTTGGCTCATCCATGATAATTATTGAAGCCTTCATCTTTATTGCTCTACATATTTCAACTATCTGTTTATATGAGGCATCTAAATCTCGTACCATAGTTCTTGGGTCTAGATTTACATTTATTTGTTTAAAGATTTCTTTTGTTTCTTCTATCATTTTCCTTAAGTCTAATCTTCCTCTTTCACTTTTGATTTCTCTTCCAAGAAACATATTTTCATATATAGGTAGATCATTGATAAGATTTAACTCCTGATGGATAAATGCTATCCCTGAATTTAGAGAATCAGCAGGAGTGGTGAATTCCAATTCCTCGCCATTGAGATATATCGTGCCTGAGTCCTTCTTGTAAATTCCACCCAATATATTCATCAATGTGGATTTTCCAGCTCCATTTTCTCCTATTAAGGCACAGATTTCTCCATCATTAATGGTAATTGACACATCCTTTAGTACTAGGTTGCTACCAAATGATTTTATTATATTTTTCATCTCAATCATAAAATCACATCCAATTTGTATTAGGTACAACAAGAGGTGGCGTGGAAGCCACCCCCTGCCTATTTCCAACTATTAATATGGAGAACCTTCATCTAGAAAATCTTTATAATTATCTCTATCAACAATGGTTGTTGGAATAATCTTTATCTTTTCAACAGTTTCACCTTTAAGAACCTTCAACGCAACATCCACTGCATCTTTTACCATAGCAGGGCTATATAAAGCTGATTGAATCCATATATCTTCATTTTCTGGCATCATGCGGAAATATTCTTGCATCCCACCACCGCCAGTAATTACTTTGATATCTGTTCTTCCTGCTTCTCTAATTGCTTGTAATGCACCTATGGAAGTCTCATCATCCATGGAATATACTGCATCTATCTTAGGATTTTTTGTCAATATATCAGCAAAGTCCTTAAGTCCATCTTCCCTAGTAAATTGAGTAGCGTAGGTAATGATATTTAAGTCTGGTGCTATCTCTTTAGCAGTTTCAACAAAACCTTTCTTTCTTAATTCAGAAACAGAACCTGAAGTAGGTACTTCTAGCATAACTACCGTAGCATCCTTTCCAACCTTATCTACTATATAATGTGCACCTTGGATACCCATATCTTCGTTGTCTCCAGAAACTCTATAAACTCCATCTAGATCGATTACAATATCAAAGTTAACTATTTTGATACCTGCATCTAATGCCCTTTGCATAGGTACTTCCATACCTACCCATTGCGGGAATGCTACGATTGCCTCAGCACCCCAAGTCATTAAGTCATCAAGCTGTGCTGTCATTTCTTCAGCATTGGTACTTGTTTGGATTTTATATTCTACTTCACTAGCCAATTCCTTTACACGAGATTCAGCATTATAAGCAACAGCTGCTACCCATCCATGTGTAACCGCAGGTGCAAGAATTCCAATCTTATATTTTTTCGCTTCTACTGGTTCTGGTGTTTTTTCAGGCTCTTTTGGCGCCTCAGTTACTTCTGGTTCCTTAGCAGGTTCTGGTGCTGGAGCAGGCTTTGTACAAGCTATCATTGAAAGAACTAAAGCAATTGATAAAACTAATAAAATAATCTTCTTCATTTAAATTTACCCCCTTTTAAATTCCCATTAATTAAATATAATCTATTACTATATATTTATATTTATTCACCCCTCAAAATATCCTCCATAATTTTCACACCTGTTATGACTTGTTCTCGACTTACCTTATCTGATGAAATACCCTCTTTTATACAGGAAATAAAATGAGATAGTTCATTATAAAACATTGAAGTTGGTGGCAGATTTATGCCAGTTGATACAACTACATCCTCATGTAAATCATAATAATAAGGAAGCTGATTGGGCTGATATACTATAACATTTTTCCCATCGTACTCTATGATTGCCCTTTCAAAATATACCCTCCAAGATGCAATAAATGGATAATTTGCATTATACCAAGCAGCTTCTGCTGTGATATTTAGATTATCAAAAGTATAATTTATCCTATATGCCTCCTTATAATCTGCTTCCTCTCTACCACAGCTTGTGTAATTATAATTCTTGGGTACCCCAAAAAGACTAATTATAAGGTCTAAATCATGAACGTGAAGGTCAAAAGGTAATACCCCACTTTTCTCTTTGTCAAATAACCAACCACTCTTACTCCACTGCGGGAGTCCTGCAAGTCTCTTAAAATATCCATCAAGCGGCTTACCATATTTACCACTTCTCACAGCTTCTCTTAGGAATTCAGTCTCTTTAGTGAATTGAACCACATGCCCAACAAATAGCAACAATCCCTTGCCTTCTGCTAAATCAAACATCTCTTCAGCATCTTCTTTGCATAAAGCTATAGGCTTTTCAACAATTACATGCTTGCCTAGATTTAATGCATCAATTGCGTACTTTTTATGAAGATAGGTTGATGTGCAGATATCCACCACATCAATGTCCTCATTAAAAACCATAGACTCAGTATCATCATAGGTCGTTAATCCGAATTCCTCCGCCCTTTCCCTACTTTTCTCTGAATTACATACAGCTGCGACTACCTTACAGTCATTAATATATTGATAATTCTTATAATGTACCGTACCCATGCCTCCCAATCCAACAATTCCAATTTTAAGCATTTTTCCCCCTCCTTTGTAAACATCACATTTTAAATTTCTAATCCAAGATTTCTTAGGTAATTATAAGAATATTTAACAGCCTCATTTATTTCATTTAGGTCTTTGGCACCTTCAGAAGTGAACTCAATCTCTATGCTTAGAGGACAGTAGTTATTTGCCTTCTCCAACTTATCAAGCACCATTTTAAAATCAATATAGCCTTGACCTATAGCAGGAAAGTTCCATTCATTGTACTCTCCAGCCTTATCCTTTAGATGAATATGCCCTATTTTTTCAATACAAGAGTCAATATCCTCTTCTAGATTTACATTGCTATAAAATATTGCATTGGCAGTATCGTAGTTGATAACCACCCTTTCTGAGTCGATTAAGTCTACAATCTTTTTTAAGTGCTTTCCAGTTCCATGCTTTCCATGATTCTCAAGTCCTAAGATTAAATCATACGATTCCAAATGTGGGACTATTTCTTTAATATGTTCCGCCACCTCTTCATCTGAAGTCTCTGCTTTATCCTCTAAATGAGCTTCGCCAATTGAAGATATGATATATTTGCAATCGAAAAATGCCGCTAGCTTTATATTTGATATAAAATCATTTAGCCTATCCCTATCCATTAGGTTGCAATGCCCACTCATGGAAATTGGGGTAAGACCTTTTTCGTTTAGCTCCTCTTTTATTTTAAAAAGGTCTGCTAAGGGCATATCTGGTGATACATGTTCAGTCCAACCCTTTGTAGCTGTAAGTTCTATATACTTAAATCCTGCGTTACTAATGCCATCAATTGCCTCCTCTATGCTATATCCATGATATGAATTGGAGTTTACTACTATGATTTGCTTCATATAATCATCCTTTCATTAAGAACAAAATAATTTTTTCTTATATTATTTATATGTACAAGTATGGCTTGTATTACTTTTATTTCGTACACCATTAAGCAACTATCCCTATTAGTTGTGCCTATATAACTAATAAGCCTTACCAATTACCATAATAAGTTGATATTGTAGTATTGAATAAAACTTAAATTGCTTTAAATATTACTGGGAGGGGTTTGAAAGTAAGTTCCACCTTATTAAGGATGTAAATCAAAGAATAAAGAAACATAACCAAAGGCAAAAGGAGAGTAGATTCATTACTCTCCTTTTAAGACATCATTTGTATATTTTAATGTGGGCTTTTATGACATATTTCACCTGGAATATTAATAGATTTATTTATTGAAACTACTCAAGTTAATTAACTATACTGGTTTAACATCTAGTGGTATATAATTTTTATACTTCTCTCCACCAAGTCTAGTATTCAATTCTTCTTTAGCTTCCTTGATAACTTCAGGGTTTTCTAGCAAATCTAATGCTGTCATAGCCATTACTTTTGCCGCATACATCATACCCTTGTGATTTATTGAAGATTTACCACAGGCAACCCATTGCCATGAATGTGGTGATGTTCCAGCAGGATAACACGCTGCAGTTAATTGTACTGTAGGCGCGTTAAAGCTTGCATCACCGACATCAGTTGAGCCCGCCATTGGTACATCTGTAACATTATATGGAACCAATTTTTTAGTTAAAGGCATTTCCAAAATTTTATCTAACTCTTCTTGTGATAAACCTTTGAATTTATTCTTTAAACTATTCTTAAAATTTGATTTTGATACTTCATCCAAGCCATCTGTATAAGTTTTGGCATATTCCATTTCATCGCTTGTATATTCTATTTCACCAATTAATTTCATATTTTCATACATAACTTTTGCTAAGGATTCATTGACTATATATTCACTGGCAGCACTATCCCACTTTATTTCCAACTTGGTTTCAGTCATCAAGGCTGCACCTTCTGCTATCTTTACGATACGGTCATAAATTCCCTTCACTTGAGATGTCTTTGGTGCTCTTATGAAATATAATAAACTTGACGTTGGCTGTACAACATTAGGGCTCATGCCACCTGCATCTATATAAGCGTAGTGAACCCTAGCCTCTTGTATTATATGTTCTCTTAAATAATTTACTCCTGAATTCATAAGCTCTGCTGCATCTAAAGCACTTCTACCAAATTCTGGAGCCGCAGCTGCATGTGCACTTATCCCTTTGAAGTTAAAGTAAACTTGGAAATTTGCAAGACTACTGTTACCCCATATTGCATTTTCAGTCCAAGGGTGCCAGGTAATTATTGAGTCAATACCATTAAATAATCCTGCCCTTGCCATGAATGCTTTACCAGAACCGCTTTCTTCTGCTGGACATCCAAAATATTTTATCGTACCTTTGATATTATTTTCTTTCATATATTCTTTTATTGAAATAGCTGCAGCAAGGGAACCTGTGCCAAGAGCATTATGTCCACATCCATGTCCATTTTCACCTTCAACCAATGGTCTCTTTTCACTTGCATTTGCAACCTGACTTAAATTTGATAAAGCATCATATTCTCCAAGAAATCCTATTACTGGACTTCCACTACCATATGTTCCTATAAATGCATCTTCCATATCTGCTAGATTTCTTTCTATACGAAACTCTGCCTTTTCTAATGCATTAATAAGAATATTCGCTGATTTTTTAAGTTGAAATCTAGTCTCAGGGTTATCCCAAATATAATTACTTATTTCTACAAAGGAATCTTTATTCTGTTCTAAGTAATCAATAATACTTTGTTTGCTATCCATACTAATTCTCCTTTTTAGACTTCTTATTCATTAAATATGCTGAAACTACTGACAATGCCATAATTACAATTAAAACGTAACTTTGAACCTTTCCAAAGCTTTTAGGCCCAATTATGAAAAATGCTGCTAATGCTGCTATTGTAGGCACGATAGATAGTTTCTTTCTTTCTAACAAATTAGGTATTGTAACAGCTCCAAGTATTGCTGGTGTAATATTTGCAAAACCTGGGGAAAGTACTGGAGAATTTAAAATTGGCAATATAAAACTACCTATAACGAACATCCCTAGGATTAATACTATTGTATTAACAACGGATGATACCCCAATAGCTATAACTGAAATAACATCTCCCTCTCTTGAACCAGGCTCAACCCCTGCTATTTTCATTCCTGATATTGCGCAAGGAAGCTTCATATTCAAGATATTACCAGTGATACTACCTAAATACATACCTCCTGCCCCTATAACTGCATAATATGAGATATTTTCAACAACTGACATTGGAAGAAACATTATTATAAGACTGCTACTTGCTAGAAGGATTTCCGATACACTAATATCTAGATTGAAATATATCATCGTTCCCAATGGAACCAAAATCATAAAAGCCAATGCAATAATACTTGTAGTTCTACCTAATCTATTTATGGATTTGTCATATTCTAAGGATAATTGATCTTGTGTCTTTATATTGTTATTTTCCATGATTATACCTCCTCTATTTTGTTTAAGCTAAACTAGTCTTTAATATTACAGCTGCCATCCCAATTATTAGGGCTATTGGCAATGAAAAATCGTTTATAGTCTTAATTTTTGTGGCTTTACTGACTTTTTCACACACTAATACAGCTATACCGGCAACAAAAAAGGATAAAATAGCATTAGTGTTTTTTACATTTGCAACATATGGAACTGAAAGGGTAACTAACATAGCTGAAAATAATGCTGCTGAAAATATTGGAATAAAGTCGCTTTTCTTAGACTTTGCTTTTCTTGAGAACTTGTCCAATTTCCCCATAAAAAATATATTAAATACAATTCCCCAAATTATACCCAATGTCATAACCCACATTATTATTCCATATATTTTAGGTGTCACATTTGGATCAGAAATATCAGCAAGCCCCTGGCTTACTACAGCTACATTGGCAGCCATACTCTCATAAACTGCAGAACCAACAACAGATAGCCTTAGCCATGGAAAATACCTACCTAATGGGACGGAAAGAGCGAACATCATAATTAAAATAGGTAAAGAAGGAACTATAGAAAATATAGCGCTATTGGTTATGGTCTTTGTAATAACGTCCTTCTCAATTCCTAATTCCTTACTTCTTTTAATTCCTTTGTTAATAAATAATAATGACTGCAATAAAACTACTAAAATTGTCAAAGCACAAAGTATAAAAACAATATTACTATTTGCTACCTCAAAATAATCCATAATATCTTCTCCTTTTTTTATTTTTACAAAACATCAACCTAAACAGCCTTCAAGGAAACCCTTTCCCAACGATGCCTATATGACCTTTGCATTTATAATTAGTATATCAACAAGTTTTAATGTGTAATAGTTCTGCTTTTATACTAATTCTTATCATATTTTATATAATTTTATAAATAATAAAACAAAAGACAAAAAATCACTAATTGATTTTTGTCTTTTGGCTAATTTGTTTTATTTCATATAAGAACACTGCATTGGATGGAATAATTACATTTAAATTAAATGTATCTGTTATCCTTCGTTCATAAATACTAATAGAAGGACAATTTGTCATTTCACTTTGATATAGTATTTCTGAATCCATTATCTTCATATCCATCATATTGAGAATTGAATCGAACTGTCCTCCATTTTCCTTGTCAAGACTATATTTCTTGATTAAATAATCTCCAGGCTCAATACCCTTAACCGTTGCATTAATGTTTTTTCTATTAATATGAATATAGTTTTCTTCAATAGAATAAAGAGGATTATAATAGAATTGATTAGATACAATAATATAATAGTTTTTTCCCCTAGTGTTAACTGATATATTCTTGTTTATAGATGACAAGTTATTACCAGCCTTGTCTATTAACTTAAGAACAAAGTACACTGGTCTTTTCGTAAGATTTAGTAAAAATAATGAAAGGATTCTATAATTTGATGATAAACTCATACTTATGTTTTCATATGGCTGGTTAGATATCCAGAATGATAAACTTACATAAGGTTCGGTGATGCTAGTAATGGTTTTTAATATTAGGGCAGCCCTAAAAAAGGAACCTGCTAACTGAAAGCCTGCGCCACCTAGGGTATTAAAGTTTGTGACAAAAATTAAAGTATCATGGAAATTATATTTATCTAATGTACCTTTTAACCAATGGATTTGTTTTCTTAAGTAATCTTGAAATATATTTTGATTTGTATCATCAATTTGATGGCTAAAATCTTCTTTATTAGGATCACTTTCAAAGGATACAAAATCCAAGGTCATATTTTTATCCCTGCACATAGCAAGTAAATCTATATTGAATCCGCCATAGGATAATGCTTCCCCTATGGATATCCCCATCTTAATACTATCATCATACGATTTGAATATATCTTTAATTCCTTCAAGAATATTGAAGTTTTCATTAAGAATAGTTCCATTAATTTCAAAGTGCCAAGACCTTAAGTATTTAACACCATATTGAGTTACAATTGTATCAAGTTTTTTACAAATATCTGTTTTTAAACGCCCTAAAATCTCTCCACTATCAACTTTAATCTTTTTAATATAGTAATCAATATCTATTCTTACTATTGGTTTTAAATTTAAGCTTCTTATAAAATCAAGACTATTTATCAATTCCTCAAATTCAAGCAATATATTATCTTTAAAGGATTTATCCTCCTCAAGGAAAAATTTTTCAAAATGGATATATTCAAAATTTATCTCATTGCATACTTCGGATAGTTGCTTTCTGATAATATGATTGTTCAATTCATTGAATCTTCCTATCCTAATAATTCTTCCACCTTTTTTTGCATTTACTTCAAATGGTGCTTTAAAATCAATTTCTACATTTGGGATTAAAACATCACTTTCAGGAAGTATAGGATCATTTAACATAATGAATTTTAATAGCTCAGATAAATTATTATCTTCCTTTGGTAAAATTATATCTACCTTAGGCGATATATCATCACTTGTAATCTTATTCTTTTTTCTATATTCACTTGGGATTTCATTAAATCTTTTTTTAAATTCCCTATTAAAGGATTGGATGCTTGTAAAACCAGAATTCAGTGCTATTTTATTGATAGGAATATTTGATCCAATGAGTTCTTTCAATGCATTATCCATCCTTAGTTCGGTTAGATAATTTGAAAAATTTACACCTGTTTTTTCCTTAAACAATTTTGAAAGATAATGAATAGATAAATACTCATCATCAGCTAATTGTTTTAGAGTTATATCTTCTTTATAATTATTATTTATATACGACAATATCCTATCCATTCTGTCATCAGTATCTTTGATTTGTAATGTATATCCATCTTCAGATTTTTGAAAATTTAGTATTATATGATTCATCAGTAAATATATTTTAGACATTATTTGCAAGTCATAACCAGCATCTTTTTTGAAGAAAAGGAGCATAATCTGAGTCAAACTCTGCCTTATAAACTTAAACTTATCTTGGTTATGGTCTTGTTCTTCCTGCAATGCCGAGTTGCATATATACTTTTTGGTTAGGATATCATTGCAATTTTTCTCTAAAAACTCATTGTTAATATGCAAAATAATGGCTAAATTGTCGAAATTGCTCGCGACTGAATGGACATCCCTATCGTTTATTAGAATTACATCATTTGGTTTTAGAAGATATACATCTCCACCCTTTTCTATCTTTAAGTTTCCTTTTACTACTAGTAAGAACTCAATCCCATTGTGTATATGTTTAGTAGTATCTTTTATTTTTTCTAGCGATATATTGATATTCCCATTTAGATTCAAACCCTTTTTTATTCTCCTTTCAAATTTAAAATCTATAAATTAAAATCGTCAATTCCTATATAAAGGAATACTAGCTATTATTACAATTATATCATTTTCTTATCATAATTTCGATATTACGTCTTTAATTGTATTCTAGGCACACAGATTGAAAGTCAAGCATCCTCTATGATGAACAAGTTTCAATTCCTCTTAGATATTCTAGGTACCTAATATTGAAATAGTCAACAGTGCATTAGTTTGGTTTCAATTATTATGGTGGTCTACTTTTAGATTAGCATAAACAATTAGATACGCGTTTCAATTCCTCTTAGGTATTCTAGGTACCGGATTCTCTACATCTTGTAGTAATCCTTTTGTTAGTTTCAATTCCTCTTAGGTATTCTAGGTACCTATGCCTGCTGTAGAAACTAAATTATTGTTTATTGAGTTTCAATTCCTCTTAGGTATTCTAGGTACGAAAATCAAGAGGCAGAAAAGGAAGGTTTTATCAGAAGTTTCAATTCCTCTTAGGTATTCTAGGTACTTAATTGCTCTTTCTAATAACTCCGGATGATTTCGCATGTTTCAATTCCTCTTAGGTATTCTAGGTACATATAGTAATAATCCTTACCATTAAAATTGTCCTGTTTCAATTCCTCTTAGGTATTCTAGGTACCAAACAAAGGAAATAGCAGCAGAAGTCAGAAAAGCAGGTTTCAATTCCTCTTAGGTATTCTAGGTACCTGTTATAACATTGCTGTTATAGCTAGATTAAAGGATGTTTCAATTCCTCTTAGGTATTCTAGGTACACAATAGAGCATTTTTTAGTTGATAGAGAATTAAAAGGGTTTCAATTCCTCTTAGGTATTCTAGGTACAATTATAGAATAGCATTAGCAAAAGAAATATTAAGATGTTTCAATTCCTCTTAGGTATTCTAGGTACACAATAGTATCAATCATTTTAACACC
>JAPXKQ010000036.1:0-23068 GCA_033809995.1 Tissierellaceae bacterium | reverse complement strand
ATTATGAAATCGTAACTACTAAACAGATGAAAAATATTTTTAAGATAACAAAAACTAAGTGACATTGTGCAGTTTTGAAATTAATACCAAAGGTCTGAAACCATTGAATTTTCAATGAATTTCAGACCTTAATTTTTTCAAACTGTCAAAGATGGGATCATACTTCTACAATATTCCAAACTTTTTTTATATTTTTTTAGTACTTTCTCTTACAATCATTTGTATTGGTAATTTAATACTCTTTTCTTCAATATGTTCACCAGATATGGATTTTAATATCCTTCTTATAGCTACAGCTCCTATATCATAATAAGGTTCTCTTATTGTTGTCAATTTTGGTCTATATATGGATGCCAAAGTTATATCACCAAATCCTGCAACTGAGATATCATCTGGAACCTTAATATTGTTATCAGCTAAATAGTTTATCAAACCAATTGCAATTTCATCCTGGCAGCAAAATATAGCTGTAATACCATTTTTCTCAATTATTTCTTTCACTTCTTCACCAATCTTATATCCATATGCTAACCTATGTCCATTAACTTCGCAGATATAAGGCTCTTCGTTAATTGATTTAATTGAGTCCATATAACCTTTTCTTTTATATTTCTCAATTGTTTGGTCATTGTCCTTACCTTGAGTTACATATAAGATTTTCTTATGTCCTAATCCTATTAAATGGTTCATGATTTGTTTGCTGGCTTCTTCATTATCAATTGTCACAGTTGGAATATCCATCATATAATATCTATTCAAATATACAAATGGTATTTTGTATTTATTGATATTTGCCACAACTTCATCATTTGCAATTTCTGATACAAGTATAATTCCTTCTACTTGTTTAGTTATTAAAACCTGTATAAATTTGTTTTCTGTTTCCTTATCACTATAACTACTACATAGTAGAATATCATAATTATACATTCTACCAATTTCTTCTATACCCCTTACTATATTAGCAACATATGAATTGCCAATATCATCGACGATTACCCCTATTAAATTTGATTTTTTTGTAACAAGACTTCTTGCTACTTCATTTGGTTTATATCCTAAATCCTCAATTGCTTTAAGGACTCTTCTCCTGGCTTCTGGGCTTACAGGTTTTGAGTCATTAATAACCCTTGAAACAGTAGAAATGGAAACCTCTGCTAGTCTTGCTACATCCTTAATTGTAGCTGGCATAAAATAACCCCCTCGCTTATAGATTGCTAGTAAATATATTGCCTAAAACACTTACCATATTAAAATTATTATAATTAAATTCTTTTTCTTTTAAAGGAACAGTAATATAAACCATGGCTATAACCATATCATTTTTGATTAAAGGCAACACTATAACTGATTGCCAGTTAGGGTTACCTGTTGCCTTATCAATATCTTCGACACTTTCCCAATCTATTAGATATTCTCCCTTTTTGCTATTTAAAACTCTATTGATTAAATTAGAATTAATATGATAATCCTTAACCCAATGAGCCACTTGCCTTTTCCTAGTTAAAGTCGAATTTAACTCATTATCCTTTACCAAACTTAAGGATGCATATTCTCCTTCAACTATGTTTATCAATTTACCCAAAAACTCATATACTCTCTTCCTATAGCATTTGTTCTTCATTATTAATTCTGAAGTTTCTATAATAGCTAAAACATTTCTATTGTCAATAATAGTGTTCCCAGTTATTATTCCATATACCTTATTCGTCTTATTAAAGACTTTCTCCATACCATCGTTCCATAGGGCAACACTATTTCTCGATAATATTTCTTTAGCATAGTATAAAGCTTGATCAGCTTTATTAATTAATTCTTCCTTAAAATGGCCATGATTAGGATACTGGGAAATTCCTATACTAACAGTTATAGGTAAGTCAATTCCTGGTACTTTTAATTCCTCTATTTTGGAACGTATCTTTTCACCAATTTCCATCCCATTTTTAATAGAGGTGTTTTGAAGAATAACAATAATTTCCTCCCCACCATATCTGCCTACTATATCTGTCGATCTTATACTATTTTTAATTGTTTTCCCAATATAATATAGTACTTCATCACCTTTTAAATGTCCATAATTATCATTTATATTTTTAAATTTATCTATATCTATCATTAAAACACTAAAGCCATTTCCAGAATGTTTATTGACGTTTAATAAATGTTCCATTTTGTACTCGAAGAATTTCCTAGTATAAATATTTGTTAATTTATCTGTCGTTGACAATAATTTCAATTTCTTATTCTCTATATTTAAATATATTATATTTGTAAGGCTACAAATTAGGCGACATCTATCCATATCAAACCTATTTAAAACACTATTTGTCTCTAAGTATATATAACCTGACACTTCACTATTCTGGGATTCATGTTTTCTTCGGTTGTAATTTATATCATCATAGTCATATATAATGATTGGTACACAGATTAAGGCTGTTAAACCCTTAGGTAGAAAGTCCATATACCTTTTATTCAATTCCTTTGTCTTTCTATTGATTAATAAAGGTTCTCTATTTCTTAGTGACTGCATTAAAAATACTTCTTTAGGTAGTTTTAAATCATCAGAGTCATTATTCGATATTATATCATAACTATCGTTTTCAGTGGAAATTATAATATAACCTCTTTGAGCTAGAGTTTCTTTACATATAAATCTTAAAATTAAATCTAGATTATGTTGACAATCTTCATTTAAACTTAATAATAAATCATCAATATTTCTAATTTTTAGATTTTCATCATTAGTATTGATTAATTCATTGAATTCGTCCTTACTAAGTGAATCTATTATTTCACTAAAATCGAAATAATTGTCAATATTATCTTCGTTTACTTCTGTCAGTGGTATATATTCAACCTTTTTCTTATATATTAGTTTGAAAATATTATTAATATTTTCTTTTATTTTGTCCCCACTTTTAGCATTTATTAAGCTTATCTTAAATTCAAAGTCTTCAATGGCTTTTACAGATTCATATAATATGTCGAATGTATTCAATAAGATGGATAGCGCCTTTGAATAGTCACCAGCTTCTAGGTACCACATACCTAGGAAATGTCTTAATTCAATATCCCTTCTTAAAAAATCATGGGAATTTAGGGATAACAAAGTATTCTCAATCTTTAGAAAACTTTGTTTTGTCCCTTTTAATATCAAATCAATTAATTCGCAATTAACGTTTAAATACTCATTATCGATACCTTTACTTAAGCTTTGGTACTCTGCTAATAAAAGACTAGTTAAATTTATATCCCCCTTAAGCAAAGTCAATTTGCAAAAATGTAATATATTTCTTAAATTTTCATATTTAATGCCTGATTTTTGGTATCTTGCAATGATTGAATCAATTTCATTTTTATCTATATAACCATTCTTCAAATAAGTTATAAATAAAATACGAGATTCTGCTCGAAGATGTTCTTTAATATTGAAGTCTTTTGATATGTCACTTGCCTTCTTAGAATACTCCAAAGCTAATTTATAATTTCCAAATTCAAAATAAAATTCTCCAAGGAAATTGTAATATGTGCAAAGTGTCTCGTCATCTAAAATTGGATTTGAAGAATGTAGATTTTTTAATGTTATATAACAATTATAAGCTTTATCCAACCTATTAATCGTTAAGTCTATTAATCCTAAAGTAATATAGGATAAAAAAGTGAGTCTATAATCATTTATCTCTATAGCCATTCTCCTTGACAATAGAATGTTTTCCAAGGACTTTTCGAAATCTAAAGAATTAAAATAAACCTCCGCAATGTTATTTAAAAAAAGTGCTTCTAACTGGCTGAACCCATAATTTGACGCTATTTTAAGACCTTCCATATAGTAACTTAAACCTGTTTCAAAATCACCATATAGATCACTGTATATAACTCCAAGATTGTTTATAGGTCTAACAGCTTCATATACATTATTATCTTCCTCGAAGTATTTTTTACTTTTAGTAAATAACCTTATTGCACCTTCACTATTTCCTTTTAAATACTCCAAATTTCCCAACACCATGTAAATGCTACCCAAGTACTTATACAACCCATTCTCTAAAGATAAATCAATCGCATCCTTCATAATTTCTTCGATTGGTTCTAGATTGTTAGTATATAAATACATACGTCCCTTAGATATAGATGAACATATTATACCCTCAACCATATGGTTTTCTCTGGAAACCTTCTCCAATGCATCTATCTCAATCCTTAGATCATCCAATTTATTTGTCCTTAAGAATGTTTTTACTCTATAATATCTAGCTTTTATCTCATACTCAAGTGTTTTTGACTCAATTGACAAATTGTACAATTCATTTAAGTATATATTAAGTTTTTCATCATTCCCTTTTAAGGTAAAGATATCAGTTAATACATATAAAATTTTTAATCTGTTTTCTATATCGTCATCTCGAACTATAGTATATGCTTTTTCCCATAAAACAATTGCATTGAGACTATATTTATTATCAATCTTTTCAGCCTCTTCAAAGACCAATTTTAAAGCTAAATCATTGTTATTGGACTTAACAAGATGATAAACTAATTCATCCATAATATTGTTGACTCTATCACCATATATTTCAAATATAGTGTCTGCAGCCTTTTTATGTAGTTTTAGTTTTTCATTATCACTTAGATTCCAGTAAATATATCTCTTTAACTCAACACTAAATATATTATAGTTGTATCCCCATTCCGCTATGTGTTGCTCAATTATCCTTTCAGTAATAAGTTCGTCCAGTATTTTATCTAGTGTTGTTGGCTCTATATCAGTCATGTTTTGTAGTACTTCTTTTGATAATATTGTATTAAATATAGAAATTATCTTCAATACACTTAAATAATCGTCTTCAAATCTTTCCAACTTGTTCTTTATCGCATCAAAGTAATTCATAGGGAAATTAATTTCTGAATAATCATCCTTTTTAGTTTCCCAGCACCCATTACTAGCAATATATAATTCTCCTCTATTGAATAAATCATTGATAATAAAATCAATATAGCCTGGGTTTCCCTTGCTTTCTTTATAAAGGACAGATGAAAACTTCTTAGGTACATATGATATTCCTAGGATGGACTTAACCAATAAACCTGTGCTTTCTTCGGATAAATTGTTTAATTTCAATGAAGTAATTAGATTCTCATCTTCCCAACTCTTTAACTTGTCCAATATTTTGACATCGCTAAATAAACCTTCATTATAAGCAAGGATAAAAAATACCTTATTTAATTTACTATGTTTCATTAAATAATCAATAAATGATATAAAAATGTCATTAGTTTTCTCAAATCCATCTATCACCAAGTAAACTACATCTTCTTTAGTAATATCATTAAGGAAATTACTAACTCGGTTAAATATTCTATATTTTTCATTAATCTGTCCAAAATCTATATGTTTTGATGCTTGATCCGGAGATAAATCTGGCAGCAACTTTGAAAAATCATCTTTATATTTATCTAAAGAATGATTATATGCACTGGAAATAATTTGCTTTAAAAAATTTGCAATATTGCTAATTCCTATTGCATCATTTGATATTATATCTATTTTGTGTACCTGTCTTCCATTCATCTTTAATCTATGGATTATTTCATTTAAAAATCTAGTTTTCCCGCTGCCAATATATCCATTTATTTTTAAACCATGAAATATATTAGTATTGTTTGTTATATCAGAATCTATTTTTAAGACTTCTTTAATCTCGTTATCTCTTCCCACAACCTTAGTTTTTAAAAAAATAAAGTTTCTTTCTTCTTTTAAGTCATATTTATATGATAGATTAAAAGTATTTATTATATTATCAATGTGTTTCCTTAAAGTTATATTTCTTTGATTAACATCTTTATGGGTTAAATCATTTATAATGTTTAATAGTACATCTTTTTCTTCTTCTTTTATATCAAAATCTTTGCATTTTCCGTCATCAAGATTTCCTCCGCACAATAGGTATTTCATTATCATTCCCATTGAATAGTAATCAGATCTTATATTTTTAACATTGTTGTTTAAATTCATAATAACTTCTGGTGCAATAAAATATTCGCTTTGTTTATCAAATTGAGAATTTAAGATTTTCTCTAAAATTGATGATAGATTAAGCAATTTTATGGAATTATCTTTAGTATAAAAAATATGCTCAGGGCTTAAATATTTATATACAATTCCTCTAAAGTGAAGAAAATCTAGAACTGACATTAAATCTAATATTATATTTAACTTTTGCTTGAAATCAAGATTAGACTTAACTTTATTTAATGTTTCAGCTTCAAAAAATTCTGAAGTAGTAAAATATAACTTGACACTTGCATTCTTCAGATTAATCGTTTCTATAATATCAAATTTGTAACTATTTAATAAATTTTTATGTCTTATTTGCTCAAGCTCCACAAAATTATCAGTAAAATAAGAGACAATGTTATTATTTTTTTCATTGTCAATTATTCTAAGGATTTGTCGTTCACCCTTATTTCTTAAATCCTCAACTATATAGGTCTCTTCATTACTATCTTTTAACATATTTATAATACGATAGCGATTGTTAATAAGCTTCATCACATTACCCCTTTATTAGTTACACAGATTCCTACTTCATAGCATCATAAAGCTCCCCTAATACCTTATTTAATGCTTCTTTATCCTCTTCGCTAAAATCATTTAATTTCGAACTTAGAAATTCTCTTCTTTTTATCAATACTTTTTCCAATATATCATAGCCCTTAGGTAAAACCTCAATTCTAACAACTCTTTTATCCTTATCATCTTTTTTTCTGCAAACTAATTCAGACTTTTCCATTCTATCTATCAAATCAGTTATGGTACTACATGCTAATACCATTTTTTGACTTAGCTCTCCAATTGTCATATTTCCATTATTAATTAAAATCTGCAATGCAGTAAACTGGGGTACTGTAATATTAAAATCATTTAATATTCCTCTACCTTCTTTCCTAATGATATAATCAATCTTTCTTAGGTATTTTTCTATATTAGCAACTTGTTCCACATTACCCCCCCTATTTGATAAAGATCTTTAAACCTTTTGATACTACTTGAAATGTGGCTGGCAATTTGCCACCATATTCACCGTCTATATCTATGGGAATATCTTCTTTTGAATCAATTAAAATTGACTTTGTTTTAAAATATTTGACATTTGGATGATTAACATGTTCACCACTTAGTATATTTAAAAATATATTTGCTAAATCCGCTGGGGTAGATTTTTCGATTATTAAAACATCTAACAAGCCGTCCAAAACATCTGCCTCGGGTGCCAATTTCTTAAATCCGCCTATTGAAGAACTATTTGATATTACAAACAACAATATTTCATCTTCACAGGAAAATTCCTCACTTTTTATTCTTACCTTAATGGGTTCAATATTTTGTGATACTAATTCTCTGATTCCCTCAAAGTAATATGCCATCCTCCCTAGTATTGCTTTCGCTTCAGTTTGTACTTGATAACCTACATTAGTAAGAAGTCCACCTGCAGCAACATTTACAAAATAATCATCATTTACCTTTCCTATATCAATATCAATGATATTCTCATTTTTAATCATATCAAAAAATTCATTAACATTTTTAGGTATATCCATATAATTTGCAAAATCATTAACCGTTCCTGATGCCATAATTGCCAATGGAACCTTATTTTTACTAATTGCAATACCCTTTACGACTTCATTAACTGTTCCATCTCCACCGCAAACTATGATTATATCAAAATTTTCCTCACATGTTCTAATCGTTTCTTTCATTGCATCATCTTTCTTTTCAGTAAAATACTTACCGACAAGATACCCATCGTCTAATAGCAATTTAGAAAGACTGTCAATTTTTCTTTCCATCATTTGTCTTCCTGATGAAGGATTAATAATGAATTTTACCTTTTTCATCCCTAATTTACAACTCCTAATTGAAAATATTTTAACAATTAAAATAGCAAAAATTTTTTGTCTAAGTATTTAATATTAGTATACCAATTATTTACTTTTAATCAATATAATATTTTAAATGAAAAGAACCCTAATTTTAGAGGGTTCCTATTTCCTATTAAATACATTTCTAATTATTTCAACTATCTCTTTTACTATGCTTACATAATCAGTTATATTCTTTGCATTATATTGAAAGGCTAAGGCAGTCTCAGCAATACTATCAGTAACGACATCAACTGTATCATTTACCTTACTAGTAGTATCATTCACTAATTTAGTAACATTTTCAACTTGACCTGATATTTCATTTAGATTGGTAAGTAAGCTATCAACTTCTGGTGTTATGTCTATAAGCGCCTCTCTTACTTCCTTTGTTATTACATTAATATTTTCACTTATTTCAGGCAATTGTTTAATAGTTGTATCGATTTCTTTTACATTGGATTCTGCCATGCCCCTTATTCGACCCAATAATTTATTTAAATTATTAAGTACAAAAATAAAATAGGTGCCAACACCGATACCCAATAAATATAAAATCAACTTAAACAAATCCTGAACAGTAAGGTTCGCATCCATATCAACTTCCTCCTTAGTTTAAGATTTGTTTAGCTATTTTAATTCATTTTGTATGTCCTCATTATTCTCCATTAAAATTTCTCCTACGCTGGCTAGTCCTTCGTTAACATCCTCTTTAACTAGTTCAGCTGTAGCAACAGTCTCTTCAGCTATATCTCGTTTCTTTTCTTTAAAATCTTCCCAATTTTGCTTAACTTCTGTCTTTATTTTTTCTGACCACTCTTTAGTATTTTCTATTTGGTCACTTACTACTGTTTTAATATTTTCAGCTACATCCATTGATACTTTTGATATATCATCTCTAGTTTCTTTCCCTGTTTTAGGTGCAAACAATAATCCTGCAGCTGCTCCTAAAGCAGTCCCTATTGCAGTACCTACAGCCACGTTTTTAGCAGCTTCTTTTCTTTTATTCTTTTCTGCTTGCTTCCTTTTTTCTTCAATTATTCTATGAAGTTTCATATCAATTTTCCCCTTTCTATTTTCTTATAGATATTATTATACATTTTTACCCTAAAACCCTTTCAATAATCAAGTTTTAAATACTTATTTCTAGCTATTACCATATTTTTTATCATAGGTTTCTAAAAGACTTTTAGCTTGAATACCACACTCCTCTGCAAAATCTTTAAATAAATCTGCAATTTCTGTATCATCGACTTTTTTAGAAAAAACTTCGTAATCTCTTACCATTTCTTGTGCATCTAATATTTTCTTTTTCAATATATCCTTAGTAGAAATATTCAATAATAATCCCTCCAATCATCTAATATATTGTATCTTCCCTCATTCCCAATTAATTTATTCACTTTATAATTATAATACTCTATTTTATTAACAAAAACAATTATAATATTTTATAACATTTTTTAAGTAATGAAACTATTATACGGTAGTTTATCTTTACTATTTCTATGTCTTATTATAATATATAGTTATCGATGAAATAGGAGTGTAATGTAATGTACGATTATCATTTGCATAGTGAATTTTCCATTGATTCAAAAACTCCAATGGAGGATATGGTTAAAGCTGGCATTAACAAAAATTTAAAAAGTATATGTTTTACAGATCATGTGGATTTTGATGCCACAGTAAATAAAATAGATATTCAATTTAGGCCAAAAGATTATTTTAAAAGCATCAAAAAAGTTAAATATAAATATAAAAACTCAATTGAAGTATTAGCAGGTGTTGAAATTGGTATGCAAAGCCATTTAGGCAGCCGGTATAAAAACTTTATCAACGAAAATCCCTTTGATTTTGTAATTATGTCCATACACTCTGTTGATGGAAAGGATTTATTTGCCGATAAATATTTAAAGGAAAAAGATCCCTTATTTGCAATTCGAGAATATTATAAGACTATGTATATCTGTCTTCAGGAATATGATGAATTTGATACACTGGGACATATAGATTTTATAGATAGGTATTTTAATGATTACGAGGCTATACCAAAGTTTGAAGAATATAGGGATATTGTAGAAGGCATATTAAAGATTATTATAGAAAAGGGTAAGGCTATTGAAATAAATACAGCGGGTTTAAGATATGGATTGGGATATTTCCATCCTAAGTTACAAATTTTAAAACTATATAAGGATCTTGGCGGTGAATTGTTAACAATAGGTTCAGACTCACATACTCCAGAACATATAGGATATGAATATAAATCCACTGAGAAAACATTAAAAGAATTAGGCTTTAAATATATCCATATCTTTAAGGAAAGAAAAAAATTCCCCATAAAAATTTAAACCAACAAAAAAAGACTCTCAAATTGAGGGTCTTAGTTTTTTTAGCAACAATTAAATTCATGAATCCGCAATGCCGTCCTCCCAACTAATTCACACCCGCCCATCTAAAGGGGGGTTTCCTGTCAATACTTTCTAACTTCCTCTCTATGAAGGCTTGTTATCCCACATTGAACTCAGACTCCCATGTCTGTTATGTCGGTTGAATTATATGAGAATAACGAACACCGCAGAAACATCATCTAAATATATTATACATCTTATTGGCGAAATCTTCAAGGTTTATTAGCATGCTAGAATTTACTTGGATCATTACTTCGAATCTTAAAAAGGGAGATCTCTCGACTACGCTCGGGATGACACCTTCGGTGTTTAATTGTCAACTGTCAATTGTCAATTTGTTTTCAACTATTCACTATTCACTATTAGTTATTCACTAGCTGTTAGCTGTTAGTTGTTAGCTGTTAGTTCATTCTTTAGTATACTGTTTATCTCTTCCTCATTAATTGTTTCTTTCAATAACAAGGCTTTAGTTATATTTTCTAACTCTTCTCTTGAATTATTCAATAAATCAATTGTTTCTTGATATAAATCTTCTAATATTTTCTTAGCTCTTTCCAGCAAAATCCTATTATCCTTTATATCGTTAGATAACAATACATTGTAATTGATAAGACCGTAATCTTCATCCATTCCTAGATTTCCAATCATGGATAATGCATATTCTGTTGCTTTTTCTAAGTCAGATGATGCACCAGTTGTAATATTATCTTTACCAAAGATTATTTCCTCAGCTGCTCTTCCACCTAAAGCTATCATTATGTTAGAACAAATATCTTTTTTTGTTCTATATATTTTATCTGACGGTATATTTAAACTAAATCCACCTATTCCTTTTGTGCTAGGGATTATACTTACCTTTGTTACTCTGTTTTCCTTATCTACTTTTTTTGCTACCAATGCATGTCCAGCTTCATGATATGCAGTGATTTCTTTATCTTTGTTGTTTATATAACTTCTATCCATTTTTTCATCTCCGACCAATACCTTGTAATAAGCCTTATCAATATGCTCATTGGTAATAGCCATGGATTTACTCTTAACTGCAATCATTGCTGCTTCATTTAATAGATTTTCTAACTTAGCTCCACTAAAATAGACGGTTTCACTTGCTAATCTTCTAAAGTCTATATTTTTTGATAGGGGTTTGTTTTTACCATGCAATTTCAATATTTCAAATCTTGCATTTACATCGGGTAAAGCAACTTCCACTTGTCTATCAAATCTTCCAGGTCTTAAAAGTGCTTCATCCAAAACGTCAATTCTATTGGTAGCCGCAATTACAATGATACCCTCATTGTCTTTAAATCCGGACATTTCAGCTAAAAGGGCATTCAAAGTTCTATCCCCTTCTTCACTACCAGAGATACTACTTCCCTTTCGTTTTTTACCTATGGAATCAATCTCGTCAATAAATATAACAGATTTTCCAGCATCTTTAGCCTTTTTAAATAAATCTCTAATTCTGCTAGCACCCAAACCAGCGTAAACTTGTACAAAATCTGAACCCGCTACGGCAAAAAATGGAACCCCAGCTTCACCTGCTAGAGCCTTTGCCAACAAGGTCTTACCAGTTCCTGGAGGTCCATATAATAGAACTCCTCTTGGTAATCTCGCACCATATTCCTTATATACCTCTGGTCTTTGTATAAAGTCAACCATCTCTTTTAATGTCTCTTTAGCTTCTTCATTTCCAGCAATATCATCAAATCTAATTCTTACATTTGCATCTTCACTATCAATATTTGACATATTTGCCATTTCTTTCTCTGCTTGTTTTGAGATATTTCTGCTGAAATATACTAACATAGACAATAAAAACAACATAAGTAAAACGGGTACAGCAAAAGTTTCAAAGTTGTTAGCTTTTTCAACTACCTTAACTCCATGAACTAATAAGTCCTTTTTAAAGTCTATGGTTCTTGGATTGTCAGTAACCATTTCATTACCGTTATTTAAGATTACTTTGATTTTAGCATCATTTCCAAGGTAAACTTCCTTTACATTGCCTTTTTCTAATTGTTCAAGGAATGCTGTATATGTCATCTCTAAAGCTTGCGGTTTATTTTTTTGAATTACCAAAATACTTGTCAAAATTGTAATTGTTATTAGCATGATTATTAGAATAGCTCTATTTATTTTAATATTAATAACCCCCTTTGGTTTACATAATATATAAGTAATTATAACACCAAGGGTTCAACAAGTCCATTTCCTAGATTTGGTTATTACGGGCAGGCATGGAATCCCGCCCCTACATGGAAAAAAACAGGAGGTCTACTCTCCTGTTTACTCTTTATTTATAGATTTCAATATTATGTTTAACTTTTTATTTTGTTCTTCTGTAAGATATGGTCTGATGCTCTCAAGCTTGCTAAAAATCTCATTATACTGTTCTTCTCCTAAAGTTTCTTCCATTTCTTCATTCAAACGAATTATCTCTACGAAAATTTCATTCTCACTCTTACCCTTATAGTTTTCAGCTAATTCTTCTAATTTTTCAATTGCTTCTTGATCCCTAATTTGATTTTTAATATTATCAAATAATATATCTCTTTCGTCACTCATCTCAATTCCCCCTTAATATTTTTTCTTAACCTAGGAGGGCACTTAAGACCTCCCCTACATAACAAATTATGTAATGTCAATTGATATTATTACTTGAAAATACGTAAACAAAACATTTTATCTGCATATAATGAATAGAATAATATGGAGGAGGGTTAGATATGGATACCCCTATGTTGTTATTTATATTGTTAATGATTTCTAAAAATACTGAGGTTCAAAATGTAGATAATCCTCTACATAAAATAAGGAACTATATGAACAATGTGGAAATTGATTATAAGTATACTAAAGAAAAAATTAAAATTGCAAAAAAAATACGACCATATGTGCCAAATAATTATACAAGTGTCTATGATAAGTCTTTAATTATGACAGAAAAGCTTACTAAGATTATAGAAGTAAGTGATTATGTAAATACTTTAGAATTAGCAGAAATTAAACCAGTAGATTTACCTCCTATGGAGAGACTTCAACATATTGTTAATATAGTCCAAGATGAAGCGAAAAGCTCTAAAGTTGAAAATCTAGGAATGGTCTTAGATTTACTCGTCAATATGGACAATTATAAGAAGATGTTTGGTTTATTTACCAATGTTATGAAGGATAAAAACTCCCTTAACGATCCAAGTACCTTAGTTAAGCTATTGGATACTTTTATGGATGGAAAGTCTGAAAAAGACAAAGAAAAAATAAAGGATATGTCTAAGATGTTGGAAGTATTTAAAATGTTAGATAATACCCCTCCTTCAAAAAGCAAACCTAATGAAAATTAGTTATTTCATTAGGTTTATTAATTGCTTCATATCCTCTGGCAGGCTAGCCCTAAATTCCATAATTTCTTTAGTCCTTGGCTGAATAGCCTTTAAATAATACGAATGTAATGCCTGCCTTCCTATATATGGACTAGCTTCATCATACAGTGTATCACCTATAATGGGATGACCAATATGATTTAAGTGAACACGGATTTGATGGGATCTTCCCGTATGAATTTGTACCTCTACCAATGTAGCTTCTTTATATCGTTCAATTACCTTGTATGTAGTTAAAGCATCTTGACCATCATCAACTACTGTTTTTCTTATGCTTCTCTCCTCTTCCCTTCCAATGGGCAAATCAATTGTACCATAATCATTTTCCATGATTCCTTTTGTGATGGCTAAATACTTCTTCTCAATGGTATTATTTTCAAATTGTAAAGCCATCTGTTGATGAGCAAATGAATTTTTAGCTACTATCAATAATCCAGTAGTATCCATATCTAGCCTATTAACAAATCTTATCTTTTTCTTGATTCCTTTATTTAGAAAGTAATAAGCAATTCCATTTGATAATGTATTTGTTTGATGCGATTTTGTTGGATGCACTACTATATTAGGTCCCTTATTTAGTATAAATAAATCAAAATCTTCGTATACTATATTCAAATCTATAGGTTCAGGATGGATATCTTCGGATTCATCACCCATAAATAAACTGACTATATCTCCCTTTGATAAATTTAAACTTTTTCTTTGGAATTTACCATTTACATACAGTTTTTTCTCTTTATATAGTCGTCTAAACAATCTACCAGAGATGTTTTTTGTAGATAAAAATTCCTCAAGATTTAAATCATTTGTATCACTATTAAATATAATAACATCTTCACTTTCAACAAATAAATTCATAAATACCTCCAAATTTCTGTAAACTTGTTATATAATATTTATTATATCAGATTTTAACATTAAAAAACGTCATTTGTGGAGGGTTCTATTTTGAAACGGATAATTAACATAATTTCAAATAAAAACTATCATTCAAGAAACGCTACAGTCAAATTAAAAGAAAAGCTAGAAGATAAGGGGTTTATAGTATCGGAGACCTATAATGTTGATGCTAAACTTAATATTTGCGTTGGAGGAGATGGTGGTTTTTTACGAGCAGTTCATCGGAATAAGTTTCCTACTATTCCTTTTATAGGCATAAATACAGGGCACTTAGGCTTTTTTCAAGAAATTTTACCTGAAAATATCGATGATTTTATTGAAAGATATATCAATGAAGACTATAAGGTAGAGGAAATTTCATTAGTTGAGGCTGAAATAGTTACAAGTCAAAAAACCTATTTTTTAACTGGGGTCAATGAAATTGTTATAAAAGGAATCAAATCAAAAGTAGTTCATCTTGAAATTTATATAGATGGAAATCATCTAGAAAGATTTAGTGGGGACGGCATTATAATATCTACACCTGCTGGTAGTACAGCCTACAATTTCTCAAGTGGGGGAAGTATTGTTTATCCTTCTATTAAGTCATTGCAGATAACCCCATTATCACCAATTAGCTCCAAGGCTTTTAGATCACTACCGAATAGTGCGATAATACCAGGTGAACTAATAATTTCAATAAAACCAGAATTAAGATATGAAAATTCATTACTTATAGTTAATGATGGTATGGAATTTAAATATAATAATATAAAGACAATTAATTTAAAGATGTCAGAAAGTAAGATTTACAAATTAAACTTCAGCAAGGATATGTATTGGAACAATTTAAAGAGTAAATTCCTATAAATTTAAAAAATGATACCAAAGGTATCATTTTTTAAATTAAATTAATTTATCAAATTCATCTACTAATCTCTTAAATAGCTGCATTGCGTTGTTAACTGGGTCTTCCGTAGTCATATCTACTCCAGCCTTCTTCAATACATTTATAGGATAATCTGAACTTCCGCTCTTTAAGAAATTTAGATAATCATTTACTGCTGTATCTCCTTCTTTTAATATCTTTTCGGAGAATGCTACTGCTGCTGAAAATCCAGTAGCGTATTGGAATACATAATAATTGTAGTAGAAGTGTGGAATTCTTGCCCATTCCATAGCTATTTCTTCATCCACAACCATATTAGGACCATAATAAAGCTCATTTAATTTTTTATAAGCTTCACATAGGTAATCAGCTGTTAAAGCTTCTCCATTTTCTAGATGTTCATAAATTAATTTTTCAAATTCTGCAAACATGGTTTGTCTAAATACAGTTGTTCTAAAGGATTCTAAATAATGATTCAATAGATATAATCTTTCATTTTTATCAGTTACATTGTTTAGCATATAGTCTAGCAATAGACATTCGTTTGTAGTGGATGCAACCTCAGCTACAAAGATTCCATAACCCCCATAAACATAAGGTTGGTTCTTCTTGGAAAAGTAACTATGCATTGAGTGCCCCATCTCATGAGCTACTGTAAATACATTATCCAAAGTATCGTGATAATTTAATAGTATATAAGGCTTTGAGTCATATGAACCACTGGAATATGCTCCTGAACGCTTGCCTCTATTTTCATAGATATCAATCCATCCAGAATTAAATCCTTCATTCATACCTGCTAAATACTCATCTTTTAAAGGTGCTAATGCCTTTTTAATGATTTCAACACCTTTATCAAATGGAATATTAAAATCAACATCCTTCACTATCGGAACATACAAATCATACATATGAAGCTCATCTAAATTTAGAGCCCTCTTTCTTATATTCATATATTTGTACATAGAATCAAGATTATTGTGTATAGCATTTATTAGATTATCATATACGGTTAAAGGTATATTGTTTGCACTTAAAGATGCTTCCCTACTTGATGCGAAGTTTCTAATACGCGCATTGAATATATTCTTCTTTAAATCACCATTTAAAGATGCAGCAAATGTATTTTTGAAATTTTTATATGTCTTATATAGCTCTTCAAATGCTGTTTTTCTAACTTCTCTATTTTTAGATTCCATTAATGGGATAAAATTACCATGAGTTATTTCTATTTCTTTTCCATTTTCATCTTTTATAGATGGAAATTTTAAATCAGCATTATTTAACATTGAAAATATTTTTTGTGGAGAGTTGGCCACTTCACCCATTTGTGCTAATATAGATTCTTCCCTTGCTGATAATATATGCTCTTTTACTCTTAAGATGTCATCTAGAAAATGGTTGTATAATTTTAATTCCTCTTGTTCTTCCAGATATTTATTAAGTTCTTCAACATTTAATGTTAAAATTTCTGGTACTAAGAAAGATGTTTTTTCTTCCACTTCAACATATAGACTTAAGCCTTTATCAGATAATTCTTGGGAGTTCCCAAGTCTTGTATCCTCATCTAACTTCATATGAGTATAGGTATATAAATTCTCAACTAATCTATATAATTCGTCATGTTTTTTTAAAGTGTTTAGTAAATTTTCACTTGATTTTACTACTTGACCCTTAAAGTTTTCAAATTCCTTAGACAGTTCAACACACCTTTTATAGTCTTCATTCCACGCTTCCACATTTTCATACATGGACTCCAAATCCCATTTATATTCATTAGGGATATCTTTTCTTTCTTGAATTTCCATAGTCATTCCTCCTTAAAAATTAATATTATTTAAAGCATATATAATTAAATCTCTCGCTATAGGGGCTGCAGATCTACCACCTGAGGAGCCCTCTTCCTCTAAAACCACAGAAACTGCTATTTTGGGGTCATCTGCTGGGGCAAATCCCACAAACCATGCATGAGATTTACCAGATTGATTCTCTGCTGTACCTGTTTTCCCTGCAACTTGCACATTTCTTATACTGCCATTTGTCCCTGTACCATACCTTATTACTCCAATCATCATATCCTTTACTTCATTGGCTATAATGGGATCAGTCCCCCTTGATAACAATTCTGTCCTAGTTGTCTTAAGAACTTTACCATCCTGAGATACTATATTTTTAACTAAATATGGTTGAACAATCTCTCCATTGTTTGCAATTCCTGAAGCTACCAACAACATATTGAGTGGAGTTGCTAGGACTTTACCTTGCCCTATTGAAGCAGCAGCTAACGCTGTTTTATCAATATTGTCACGTCTTGGAAATAGAGATGTCTTTACAGGTAAATCAAATGGTATCTTATTATTAAACATAAATCCTTCTGCTACCTGACCTATAGTTTCCTTCCCTATATCTACTGACTTGCTAGTAAAATATGTGTTGCAAGAATACACTAAAGCATTTTTTAAATCCAAATGTCCATGTGCTTTCCCTTGATAATCGGAAAATGTATATCCATGAACATTTACATTTCCAACACAATCATATTCTAAATTTAAATCGGGTGTATTTAAAGCCCCAATAGTTGTTATAATCTTAAAGGTTGAACCTGGTGGATAAAGTCCTTGGGTTGCCCGATTTAAAAATGGACTGTTGGGGTCCTCAGTAATGTCATTCCAATCTTCTTTAAGTCTTGAAACATCAAAATCTGGGAGGCTAACCATAGAATATATTTCACCAGTCTTAGGATTCATTGATACTACGGCTCCCTTTCTACCTTGTAGCAATTTCCAGGTTTTTTCTTGTAAACCATGATCTATTGTAAGCTCTAAATTGTTTCCAACTGTAGGTGGTGCTACTATATTGATGAATTCATGTATAGCAGAATTTTCATTTATATTTAAAAGTTGATTGTTGTATGTTAGCTCCAATCCAGCCTTACCATATTCTCTAAAGCTATATCCAATTATATGACTATAAAGTCTTCCATATTTATAGTGTCTTTTGATTTCTTCTCCCTGTCTTTCACTATAGACAAGTGTTCTCCCGTTCCTATCAAGTATAGAGCCTCTTACTACATTTTCTTCATTTATCCAAAGCCTTTTATTATAGGAATTGTACTTTATCTTTTCCGCCTTAAACACTTGAAAATAACTCATATATCCAACTAATCCAATGAATAATAAGCAAAAAAATATTAATACATTTATTATTCTTTTATTCTCTAACTTCATAATATTCATCCTCCAATCCTAAATCCTCTGATGCTACTTGGAGAATACCTAAAGCTATAAAACTAGAGATAATAGAACTACCACCATAAGATATAAAAGGTAGTGTAATTCCAGTTAGAGGAATTACCTTTAGTACCCCGCCTAGGATTATAAATGATTGTATACCAAATAATACACTTATGCCTAAAGCTAAAATTCTATAAAATTTATCATTTTGTCCTAAAGCAATTTTAAAGCCTCTATATACTAATATAAGAAAAAGCATAATTATACCTATTCCAGTGAATAACCCCATTTCTTCACAGATTGCTGAAAATATAAAATCAGTATCAGCATGGGGTATGAAATATGGGTGTCCAAGTCCAAGACCTGTGCCAAAAAATCCTCCTTCTGATATGGCAAATAAGGATTGTGTGATTTGATACCCTTTATTATCAATATAGGGCCAAGGATTCAACCAAGTTATAACTCTTACCTTCACATGGTCAAAAATTGTATAACCTAATATTCCTCCTACTGCAGAAAGTCCTATATTGAATAAAATAAGTTTTCTATCTTCTTCGTATATATATTGTAATGATAAATAGATAACATAAAATAATACGGACATTCCAAGGTCCCTTTGTAAAAATAGTAGGGCTATAAAGGAATACACGATTGCAAGTAAATAATAATTTGAATACTTGATATTCTTATATTTTTCTTGATTTGAATAATATGCAGCTATTAAAAAAATCAATAATAATTTCGTGATTTCTGCAGGTTGAAATGTGAACCCACCAATTCTAATCCAGTTTATAGCACCCTTTATTCTAGATCCCAATACAAATGTCAATAAAAATAATAAATATGATGCCCCTAGATATAAAATGCCCCAATTTTTCCAACCCTTAATGTATTTTAGTGCGAAATAACTTAAGTAAAATATTAAAATACCAAGTGTAAGCCACAATAATTGTTTTACTCCAAGATTTGCATCTATCCTATAAATCATAATTAGACCTATGGAAAGTAGCATGGTAACTATTAAAAATATATAATGGTCACCATCTGATATTTTCAAAAGTAAAAAATTTGATAGATATATTATAAGCACCAAACCTATGGCAGTTATATAGGTAGATCTTTCTATGGAATCCCATTGATATATAAATAATAAAAATAATGATAATACTTCAAATAAAAACAGTAAATTTCTAGGTTGTGTGACTCTTATTTTTTTACTAAACATAAAAAATCTCCCAATCATTTATTTACAAAAAGAAATTCTATATTACTAACTTTAATAATATCTCCATTTCTTAATTTTACAACATCCTCAATTTTTTCTTGATTTAAATAAGTACCGTTAGCACTATCTAAATCCTCTAAGTAGTAATCTTCTTCATCTTCAATGATTTGAAAATGCCTTTTTGATACAAAGGGATCTTTAATATAAATATCATTTTCTTGATTTCTTCCTAGAGTAATTTTCCCATCTATAGTATAGTGATCACTTATTTTATATGGAATGGTGTCAATCCTATTGATTAACTTCAAATAAGCAGTATTATTAAGATTATTATAATCTATATTTCTGATATCCAAATAAATAAGTCTAATAATACTAAAGATAAATAAATATATTATAATAATAAATATATATTTGAATATCAATGATAACACATTAAACATAAATGCCCTCCTTCCCTTTGAATTTATACTACCATATACTTAGCTTAAATGGAAATATTTTATCCTTCTATTTAACTTTATTTATAAATCTGTTAAGATATATTTATGATAACACAGGAGGTGTTAAATTGAAGAAGTTAAAACGTTCCAGAAACAAAATTATACTGGGAGTATGTGCTGGTATGGCCGAATATTTTAACATTGATCCCACTATAATAAGAATTATTTGGCTAGTATTAGCATTTGCATCCTTTGGTACATTTGGTATTGCATATCTTGTATGCGGTGTTGTTATGCCAGAAGATGATGGAATTATACATCAAGATGATGAAAATTATGGCACAAATGAAAACACTAATTTATTTATAGGCATTGGCCTAGTACTTATGGGATTATTTCTATTAGCAAGAATAATATTCCCAAGGTTTAGCTTTACAATAAGGCAAGCACTAAGATACTGGCCTGTATTACTCATATTATTGGGCTTATATATACTTTTTAACCATAAAAATGAAAAAAATTAAGGGTTAGGGGAGGGCGTGGAACCCCCCCCTACGTATGGACAAGATGAAATTGAAAAAGACGATGGTGGGCGTAGCCCACGAAAGGGATTGATTTTTTATGAAAATAACAGATATAAAACCTCAAAAATATAAAAAACGTGTCAATATATATGTGGATGATAAATTTGCTTTTGGATTATCAGAAGAACTAAGGTTTAAATACAGCCTAAATATTGGTGATGATATAGATGATGAGTTTGTACAAGATATTCTGTTGGCGGAGGAGTTAACAAAGGCAATAAATTATGCCTTAAGATTGCTCACCTTTAGACAAAGATCAGAAGAAGAACTTATTAGAAGCCTAAAGCGAAAAGGCTTTGATGAATTTTATGTTGAAAAAACTATAGAATATTGCAAGGAAAATAATTATATAAATGATACTGAATTTACAAGGAGCTTTATACAGGATAAAGTAAATTTAAATAATTACGGGAGCGATAGAATAAAAAACGAATTGTTAAACAAGGGCGTTTCAAAGGATATAATTGAAAAAGAATTGGATATAGATGAAGAATTCGAGTATGAATGTGCAACAAAATTAGCTTTAAAAAAATTGAAATCATATGAAGGACAAGATTATAATGCTATCTATAGAAAATTAGGTAGTTTTTTACAAAGAAAGGGTTATTCATATGATATTGTCTCAAGAGTATTGCGAAATGTTTTGAATCAAAGGTGAAAATATGTATTATGTATATATAATTGAATGTAGTGATAAAACATTATATACAGGATATACCACTGATATAGATAGAAGGCTTGAAGAACATAATTCAGGTATTGGAGCTAAATATACTAGAGGGAGAACTCCTGTAAGGCTTGTTTATTTAGAAGAATATGGCACTATAAGTGAAGCACTTAAAAGGGAATGTTTTATTAAAAGCCTATCGAGAAAGAAAAAATTGAAAGTAATTGGAAAATGAAAATTCACAGTTCACAATGCACAATTAAAAGAGGAGATTTCTCCACGTTGATCGAAATGACACCTTCGGTGTCTTGTAACAGCGTAGCTGTCATCCCGACTGAAATGGAGGGATCTCCTCTTTTATTCTTCACTTTTTTACTGTTCTTTATCTTTCTTCTTAACCTTCTTTTCTTTATTAAAAATTCCTATTATCAGAGCTGATAACATACCTATAATCCCAGCAATAAATCCAACCATAAAGAATAAAATACCATCTAAACTATCACTAGTTGTAAAATCGGTACCCACGTCATAAAGAAAATATAACCCTGCAAACATAAATATAAATCCGGGGATATACTTAACAAATTTATATTTTTTGAAAATTAAATGGGTTAAATAGGTCAAAATTATAGCAGCTAATGAAAAGTAGATTAATATTTTGCCATATTCTAAGTGTTGCAATACTTCCTTCATCCTTAAAACCTCCCAGATATTAATATTCTAGTTTTAACCCATTGTTTTTAATAACTTCATTTTGCCATATATTAGGATACCTTCCAACAGCCCATTCAGACATTATTACCTTTGAATCATATGGAAGCTTAATCCTTGCTATGGGGCTATTTACTATATCTCCATCTTGGATAGAGTATATGACAAGATTAGCACTTGTTATGACTACCAAGAATTCGTTATTAGGTGAGGAATATACATCTACAACGTCTGGTACCATAATCCTTATTGCATCCCATGGAATAGCTAATTCATCAAAACTAACCATTTCCTTAGGAGGAATTGCCTTTATATTGAAGTCCTTATATAACTCTTCATTATTTTGTTTATAATTTACTCTACCTTTCATGGTCCAATAACCATTTCTTCTTATTAAACCAACATTTTCTTCATTTGTCACAATAGTATTGTCTAAACCTACAACACTGCTAGCCCCTTCGTAAAATAAATCCTTACCGCTGGAGCCAATTAAATCAGAAAGTTTAATCGGTTTTTTCTCATCCAAATTATCAATGGCGTAAACTTGTAATGTTTTTCTAGAGTTTCTATCTAAATCTATATTTTCAACAGATATATAATCATTTCCAACAAAAAGTATATTTTTGATTATACTTGGTAAATTGATTTCACCTTGTGTCGATTCCTCTTTTAAAGATAAGAACTCCTCTTTATCGTCCATAATAGAATTACTTTCAC
>JAPXKQ010000035.1:0-24322 GCA_033809995.1 Tissierellaceae bacterium | reverse complement strand
CGCTATGTAATATTATTGAAAACACAGAAATAGAAAATCATGTGATCTATTTTAATGCAAATACATGTGAAGTGATGTGTATCAAGCCATCTACTCAAATTAAAGGTGTATTTACAAGAGAAGGATTTAAGTTTTAATGTATACTTTATATTGATAAATTGTATATTATTTGATAAAATATATATAATTAATCAAATGTTTATAAAAAAATCTATATTAGATAAAAAGTCATAGCAAATTCTGCTGTGACTTTTTTTATTTCAAAAGGAGGTAAATTATATGGATATGTTTAATCAAGTAACTCTTGCTGAGTTACAAAAACTGTTATTAGCAGGTAATTCTTTGAATAAGGTTTTAGGACCTAATCTATCTTTCAAAAATATTAAGTATGATATTTTTGATGTGAATGGGAGTAAAGAAGTTGTATCATCAGGTGAATTAGTAATTAGGACTGATGAATATAAGGACTTTATATCTAAATTTGGATTAGCTGCTGTAAAACTAGAAGAAGATATTTGTTTTGCAATTCAAAAAGCTATTATACTTGCTTATAAGAAAGCAAAAGAAGAGGTAATTAAAGAAATAGCTGCTTTTTCTTTTGATAAGCAAGGAGCTAAGTGGCAAATAGGTAAAAAAGACAATGATAAAAGTACTATAAATATTCCTGAAACAGAGAAAACAGAGTTTTCCTTAATTGTAGGGGGTATTGGTAAAAAAACTGACACTTATATAGAAATAATAGCTACCTTAGAAAATGGGCAAAAGGTACTATTATTTACTGACGAAGAACCAATTTATAAGTGGCTAATCAAATTAAGAGCGGGTACAAAGATCATTGTTGAAGGCGAAAAAGGAAACTTTAAAGTAGGTGAAAAAGAAGCTATACGAGCAAAAAAATTGATAAGGAGTTTACCACAAGGTGTAGCGATTTAACAATTTTGTATAGCTAAATAAAAGGAGGCAGATGTTTATGAGATGGTATAACTGTTATACCCTAAAAATCAGTTGTCCGATTTGCAATGATAATGCAGGAGCACGAAAAAACAATACTAGATGCTCTGTATCAGATGATGGATCTTATGCTATCTGCTATTACGTACATGCTCCAAATGCTACAAAAACAGGTAGTGGAATTCTAGGTAATTATTCTGTATATAAACTCAAAGATATTAATGAGGACCTTTCAGCTTATGTACAGAAGAAGGAAAAGAATTACAAAGTAGTGTCTGATACGATTGCTGATCTTAAAATGAGAGATTTAGTATATAGTCAGATGATCTTAGAATCTAGTTTAAATCAAAAACATCAAGAATATTTAACTAGAAATAATCTAGAACATGCACAATACATAAGTATTGAACATAGTTCCAGATATAGAATTCCTAAACGAATTATGAATAGTTTAAGTTTACCTGATCTTAAAGGTATACCTGGTTTTGCGATAAAAAATGGGCATTGGTACTTATATGGAGTGAGTGGATTAGCAATGCCATGCATAACTATTGATAATCAACTTAACATGCGTATAGCAGGATTTCAAATTAGGAGTGATGATGAGCAAAATAATCTGAGATATTCATGGTTATCATCAAAAAAACATGGGGGAACTCAGATGGATCCATGTCCACATATCTCACTTCCCCCTTTACTATCGGATACTTATATTATTATAACTGAAGGTATCAAAAAAGCAGATATATCTGCTAACATATTAAGGCATCCAGTAGTAGGTTTACCAGGTGTTGGCTGTCAAGTAGGACTGATAGAGCAGCTAGATAGGTTATTAAAAATTTTAAATATTAATAATCGTGATATACCAATTAGAATAGCTTACGATATGGATATATTTGCTATTGAAGAAGTACAAAAGGCCTTTAAAAAATTAGTTATTACTCTAAAGAAGGCAGGGTATACACGCATTCAGCAAACACTATGGGATACTAGATTTAAGGGGTTAGATGATTTTTTACTAGAAAACAGTAAAAGAAATCTTATAGCTCGTGCTGTATAATTACAGTTAAAGACAGTTAATCATCATATTGCATATAGACATTATAAGCTATGCAATATGTGATAAATATAATAATTAATTATAATTAAGGAGGATTATGTTTATGAATAAGGTAATTTTAATGGGAAGAGTTACAAGAGATCCAGAGATAAGGTATTCTCAGTCTGCAAATCCTTTGGCAGTAGCTAGATATGGATTAGCAGTAAGAAGACAATACGCAAAGCAAGGCGATCAAGACGTAGACTTTTTTAATATTGTTGCATTTGGAAAGGCAGCCGAATTTGCAGAAAAATATTTTAAAAAAGGACAGTTAGTTTCTATTGTTGGTAGAGTACAGGTCAATACTTGGGAAGATGAACAAAAAATGAAACATTTATCTGTTGATATTATTACCGAAGAACAACATTTTGCTGAGAGTAGACCTTTAAGAGAAGAAAAAACTGATCCGAATCAAGCAAGTTCAGTTTCTACTTCAATAACTGAAGAATATACTTATAATATTGGTGATGATGATCTTCCTTTCTAAAAGAATTTGTAAGGAGTAAATAATGATAAAACTTTATATTAGTATTGATTATATAGGCATTTTTATATATAATGAAAATAATTAATAAAAAGTTTTTAATCATTCTAATTTAGAAATAAAGTCTTAGAGGTATATACCGCTAAGACTTTTTTTATTTTTCAAAAGGAGGATATGTATATGAATGTAAAAAGAAAAGAGGAGCTCATCAAACTGGCCAAGACTTATATTAAATATAAGTCGTATGACTGGAATGGACTATTTAATATTGCAGATAGTCTTCCAGTAGGAGAAGCCTACTTTTTAGTGCGGATAGCAGAGGCACTAATAAGATTTTGTTTTACTCCTAAAAGCAAGGTAGAAAAGCAAGGCAAAGAACTTTCAGAGGAACAGAAATCATTTCTCAAACAACTTTTTGCTAATGAAATTATGTTCTTAATGAAAGAAGAAGAGCTATTGCAAAAGATCTACGAAGGTGTAAATATCGAGATTAATATGCTTGATCGTATGCTACAAAGAATTATGATGAATAGGTCTCACGAATACCACCTACAAAAAAATAATCTTGAAGATTTAGTAAGTGGAGTAAACCTTTTCACACAAGTAGTATATAAGGCAATTACACAAACAGGTATCGTAGATATATCTTATATGCAAGATAAGCTTCACAATCAATCTTATCCTGCAATTAAGAGTGCTATTGAAAGTGAAATAGCACGACTTGCAAGGGAGCTAGATGAGAAAAATGTAAATCAAATTTAAAGGAGGAATATGTTTATGTGTAAGTTTTTGAATTTAACATTAAGGGAGTTAGAAGAAAATAAAGACATTAAATCAGGTGATTTAATTAAAGGTTTTTATAAAATCGTGAGAGTAGGACAGCATATAACTTCAACTAATCAATACTATATTAAATGGTCAATTACTGATAGTTCTGGAATTACGAAAGAGCTTAGAACAGATTGGGAATTTGATGAGGAGTTGCTTAAATTTAGTAGTGGGATAATTCAAATTATCGCTAAAGTAGATATATATAAGAATAAAAAGACATATGTACTTTTGCGTAATGAGAAAACACGTAAATTTATGATACGCATACCAAATGAATCAGAAATAAAGGATATGATATTTGAGCCTAAAGAAAATTCATCTTTATTAAAAGTTGAATTTACAAACTATATATCAGAGATTAAAGATGCAGACATTAGAAAGTTAGTGGAAACAATAGTTTTTTCAAAGGAAGTAGAAGAAATATTTAACCTTCCGGCAACGAAAAAATTTAACCACTTAAAACAAGGAGGATTGGCTAAATATATCCTTGAAGTAATCGAGGTGTCAATGCTTCTTAGTGATAAGCAAGATGTCCGTGTTGATAAGGATCTAATTATAGCTGGTGCTATTTTATCTAATGTAGGTAAAGTTTTGGCATTAGATCTAGAAAAGCAAGACTATACATTAGAATATAGGGCTTTAGGAGCAAGTGGATTATCTATAAAGATGTTATATCAAAATCTTAGTGTAGTACCCACTATAGATAAAGTAAAGCTGCTTTTATTAGAAAACATTATCTACAGCAGAAGTATAGATGATGTTGAATCTATTATTAAGCCTATTAGCATAGAAGGACACATTTTAAATAATGTTTCTAATTCTGTTGCAAAGGCGAATAGTGTAGCTACTGTTTTAGAAAAAGATGGTACTATTGGTAACTTAACTGATTATAGTACTATGCACAAACAGTTTTTCTATAAGGGGGCAGATGTATATGGCAAATAAAAAGGAAAATAAGAAAATAAGATTTATAACACCACACTATAAGCATTTATTTGATATAGAAGATGGAGAAGAAATTTTCCTCTTCTTAAGTAATGGTGTAATCATAAGACGAGTTTGTAAATATGTAGATGAATATCATTTATATGTAGGGAACTCTCTATACCATATATGTGAGTTTGCTGAAATAATGAGTAAAAATGGAACTATTGTAAGACCTGCTAAAAATACTTGCATGGTCATGCTAGACTAGAGGGTAATTTAAGCAGACAACATTTGCAATAAGTTTGTCACTGTTTATGGTTAAGAATAAATATCATCTCCAACATGATATATATAAATTCATAAAACTTTCTAAAGGAGGAAGCTGCAAAAGGTTGGAGCTTTGCAGCTATGATGTATATGATAGATTTTACAATTAATAAAGAGGAATTAAAAGCTGCAGTAAGTAATACGAAAGGTCTTACAGGATCAAAATCTTTACCAATACTAGAAAATTTCTTGATTATCGCCAACGACAATGGAACTATTCAGCTCGTAGCTAATAATCTGGAAACAGGAGTAATGGTAAATATGATAGGCATTGTAATGTCACCAGGGAAAGTGTGTATACCATCTACTATATTTCAAGAGACATTAACTAAAATGCCTTATGATGGAATGGTACACATTGTAGAGGAAAACGGAACAATTCAAATTAGCTGTGAAAAAGCAAAAGCAAATATTGCTAGTAATGCTAATGCTGAGGATTTTCCTCTCCCCTCTAAAGTGGAAGAGGAACAACAGAGCTTTGTTATTAAGAGTAAAGAATTTAAGCAGCTCATGATGAAATGCATTTTTTCTGCCTCTCAAGATGAAACAAGGCCTATTTTAACAGGGGTAAACTTTATCGTGAAAGATAAAAGGTTAACTTGTGCAACTACAGATTCATATAGAATCAGTAAGATCTGGACTAACATTGAGCAAAAAGATATATCTGCAAACTTTACAGTAAATGCTAAGAACCTTCTATTACTTCTTAAGGTATTAGAAGATGAAGATATAACTGTAAAAGTAGGCAAAAATAATATATCTTTTGAAACCGAAAGAATAAACTTTTTTTCTAGATTACTTGATGGAAAATTTATAGATTATGACAAAGTGTTTGACGGAATAGAACAAAAAGGAAGTTTAAAGGTTAATACAAAACTACTCAATAATGCTGTGAATTTTGCAGGTATAATAGGCAAAGATAAAAAGGTACCTGTAGTATTTGATATTTCTTCTAGGTTTTTAATATATTCCACAGCTGAAAATCAAAATGTAGAACAAGAGATAGAAGAATATAGTTATAGTGGAGAAGATATCAAGTTAGGTATTAACGCAGCCTTCTTACTTGAAGCTTTTAAAATAATAGAAGACGAAGAGATTGAAATAGGCTTTACTAGCTCTAATCATCCAATAATAATAAATGGAATTAATTATGGCTATTTAATATTGCCTATTAGACTCAAATCTTAATTTACAATAAATATTATACTATGGTATAATGAGTGTAATTAATAATATGTATTTATAAAACAATCTTATTAAGATGAAAGCCATAGGTTCATTAAGAACTTGTGGCTTTTTTATTTTTCAAAAGGAGGAATATGTATATGAAACAACAAAGTACTTTTAGTAGGAGTTTAGCAAATGAGGCCAAAATGGGAGCATATTTTACAGATAAACGCGTTTGTAAAAAGATAGCTTCATACATTGACTTTGGATCTAACAATGTAAACATTTTGGAGCCAACAATAGGAGATGCATCTGCTATCTTAACTATTACAGAAGGTAAAGAGAATGTAAGTATTTTTGGCGTTGAGCTCGATAAAGAAAGATATGAACAAGCTAAAAAGCATATCGAAAGTAACCTTTTATATCGTGTTATTCTTTCAGATTTCTTGAAGGCAAGAATAACTCACGACAAAATGGATATGGTTTTTGCTAATCCACCATATTTAAAGATGGAAGATGGTAGATTCGAAACAATTTGCTTAACGAGATGTACTAGGTATATTTCAAAAGGAGGTTTATTAGTTTATGTTGTGGGGAGATCTCTTCTAGAAAATGAGATGTTTAGAAAATATTTAGTAGCCAATTACACCAATATAAAAATTGTTAGGTTCCCAACTACAGAGGAATATAAACAAGAATATGGTGTATCCTATCAGTTTTTCAATCAAATATGTATTTTTGCATATAAGAGACAAAGACATCTTTTAATGAATGAAGAAGAATTTAAAGAGGAAATAACTGCTTTTAATTCTGTATTCAATGAAGAGGTAGAATTAGAACTTATATCTTATCAACAATCCCCAATTTTTAAGATCATGACTAGCCATTCTACGCAGTCAATTAATGATTTTAAAGGAAATATTGTAGATGTTAAAAGCACTTTAAGTAGTATGGGAATATGGAATGTACATGATAAACAAAAGGAAGAGTTTTCTCTCGCTACTGAAGATATCAATAGGTATACACCGCCTATTGATCCTAAGAAAGAACATAAGTATTTTATCGCCATTTCTGCAACATCAGCTATTATAGGTGAAGAAGGAGAAAAGCATATGCTTAGGACATTTGTTACTACAAGTAAAACTTCTTCTATAGAGCAAGATGATGAAACAGGGGATAAAGTAAAGGTTGTAGAGAGAACAAATGCTAAGGTAGTTGCAAATGTATTAAATGCAGATGGGACTATTGTTAGTATTATGTAGTTATAATTAAGGAGGAATATGTTTATGGAAAAATTAATACTGAAAACGGCAAATGGGGAGTTTTTCTCTGATTTATTAGTATGGGATGAGGATAGGAAGTTAGTTTATGCAAACGGATATCATGATAGTAGTGTTGTATTAACATCCAATACTGCAACAATCAATATGCAGGCAGGAACTATAAATGCCTATGTATATAATGATAACGAAGAAAAAGGAATTTATGGAGAAAAGATAGTTATGCTTCATTCTGAACCTGAGAAATATAAAGTTTTCTTTGATTCTAAAGAATTCCTCAATGAAAAGAAGTTTGCTGCAGTTATACGTCATTCAGATATAGCCATCAAATCTAATATAAGTAAATTAAAAGAGAAAACAGTGGTTTATATACTTTGCACAGAGGATGAAGATAATACTATTTATAATGTCTTGTTTAATAAGTTTAATATTCCTTTGTTAAAGGAGTTTATTCCTTATATAAAAAGGCAACTAAAAATAGAAGTTAAGTTAACACCTCTAAAAATTCACCAAACAGAAAAGAGTTATCCAAAATTTATTAGTGGTTATAAGTTATCAGACCTTTCTGAGGAAGATTTAAAACAAATCATTTATGAAGGTTTTCAGATGGGAATACTGAAGTTAGAACAAACATCACAAAAAAATGTGGACGTTAATAATTTGGATAGTTATATGGAAAAGTTCGGTGGAAGTATTATTAAGCAGGTAGATACCCTTATTAATCCACGATTGCCGGAGTCAGAAAATAAAGGAATTATAGATGTTCCACTTAAGAGAAAACCTTTTATATCTCAAGCTAGACGTATTAATGGAATGGCTAAGTTGCTTAAGAAAGATAAGTTTGGTTTATTTATCTCTACTATGGGATGTGGTAAGACACTTAAATCTCTTGCTACAGCAGAACTGATGCATAAAGACAAAAAGGGATATAAAGTACTTATTATGTGTCCAGGACATTTACAAACTAACTGGGAAGATGAAATTAAAATGACTGTTCCTGGAGCTCATATTAAGATATTAGAAGATCTAAAAGATGTACAAAATCTAATATATTATCCAAAAGATTCAAATGAGAAGTGGTTTTATATAATAGGGAAAGATTTTCTTAAATTATCTTATGCTGAAACACCAATAGTATCATGGAGCAAAGGATATCGTTATAAAAGCATTTATAATGAGGTACCAGTAATAAATGATGTAGGTGAGACAGAAAAAGATGAAAATAATAATCCTATATATAAGTTAAAATTATATTCCTCAGATGGAAGGTATATTGGAAAACAATGTATAGGTAAGCAAAAGGTTTCGAAAACAGGATGGATATGTCCAGAATGCGGAGAAATTCTTTATACAAAGAGATCTTTTAGAGATGCTAATGACTTAAAAGATGATACTTTATTAGTACCATTAGGTAGATGGGCCTTTTCTAATAAGACACAGGATAATGAATCTTGTTGTCACTGCAATGCTAAACTTTGGAAGCCTAAAGTATCCCTTTTAAATCATGGAGGTAGCAGCTACAAAGAGACAGAAAAGCCTTCTTGGGTTAAGGTAGCTTATAAAACAGGCTTTACAGCATCAGAAAAGACTGCTTTTGTATATTCTGATTTTATAGATATGTTTCTATATGATGAAGAAAATAAGGTAAGAGTAGAGACTTTCAGGTTACTACATGAATCTACAGGAAGACGTGTTGCTCCTATGGATTTTCTTAAAGTTAAAGGATATAAAGGTCTATTTGATTTAGTGATATTTGATGAGATTCACAAATACGCAAATCAGTCTGGACAAGGAGCAGCAATGCATTCTCTAGTGCGTTTAGGTAAAAAGGCTATAGGACTTACTGGAACTCTATTCAATGGTAAAGCAGAATCTATATGGTACCTTCTATGGAGGTTATGCCCTCATAAGATGGTTAAAAAAGGGTATAAATTTGATTCTAAATCTCTGTTAGAGTTTAATAGAGAATATGGGGCTATAGAGGAAAGGTATGAGTATGATAGTAGAGAAGACTATTTAGCTCAAGTCAGAGCCAAGAAAATCTCTACAGCTAGAACTATACCTGGTATAAGTCCAAGGCTTTATCAAGAATTTTTAATCAATAACTGTATCTTCATGGATCTTAAGGATATAGAAATTGAAGAAGGGAAAAAAATTCTACCACCATTTGACGAACAATTAATTACTATACCTATGCAAGATGATCTTTTTAGTTCTTATAAACATATTGAGAATAAGTTATTACAATTTATAAGGAGTAAACAAAAAGGGAGTACAGCGATATTAGGTACAATGGTTCAGTCACTAACATCATATCCAGATAAACCTAATGGTTGGAAAGATATACTAAACCCTTATGATGGTAGTATTGTAAGTAAAGTCCCTAATCTATCAATGGAAACGTTATATCCAAAAGAGGAGCATTTGCTTAAAATAATTAAAGCTGAAGTTCAAAAAGGAAGAAGATGTATGATATTTTGTACTTCAACGAATAAGCATGATGTGCAGCCAAGGATAGAGAAACTGCTTTTAAAAGAAGGAATAAAAGCTAAAACTATGTATTCCACTACTAGCAGTAGCAAAAATAGAAAGCAATGGATTAAAACCCAAGTACAAAAAGGTACTCAGGTTCTTATTTGTAATCCAGAATTAATAGAAACGGGATTAAATCTTATAGATTTTCCTACTATCATATACTTACAAACAGGGTATATATTATCAACTCTTTGGCAGAGTTCAAGAAGAAGTTGGAGGATTGGTCAGAAAAAACGTGTTAAGGTATTTTATCTGGCTTATGAAGACACTTTGCAAGAGAGGGCCATAAAGTTAATGGGAAGTAAGTTAAAAGCTGCTGCAAGTATTCAAGGAGAGTTTTCAAGTGAAGGGATTCAAGCACTTTCACAAAATACGAATATTCTTACACAATTAGCAGAAGAGCTTCATGCTAAGGCTATGGGACAAGAAAATGAAGCATTAGCAACGATATGGGATGAACAAGAAGATATTATAGATACTAGAGATGATGACCTTATTGATAATATAGATACTTCTCAAGGTACTATTAAAGAACAAACATCTTTTATCGTGCAACCTATAGAACAAACTTCTTTAATGACTGAGGAAACAGTACAACAACAATTAACAGTGGAAGAGAAAGCTCCACAGAAAAAAGAAAGAGAAGTTAAAGTTGTGTATGCTCAAACTCAGGAATCATTATTTAAGACATTTAAAGAGGTTATGGCAGGCTCTATGAAAGGGAAGAAGAGACAAGCTGAAGATCAGTTAGTATTATTTGATTTCTAGTTGTTTTCAAAAGGAGGTAGATGTATGGTTATTACTAAAATACTACAATTTGAGTTTTTATTTCTTATGGCTTTAGTTGGTGTATTTCAAGTATTAAACTTATGGGTGATTGTTTATCCTATCATATATATCTTTTCAAAACTATATAATGCTTTAATGGATAAGATATATAAGCATAAGAATATTCCCAAGTTGTATGTTAAATATAATAATAATGGAATTGAAGATATTAAAGAATCAATTAATCAATCACCATGGGGATTATACTTAACAAATAAAATTTGGCATCAATCTAAATATATAGATAAAGTTACTTGGGGAAAAAATAACTATATATCTATAGAAGAAATACAAACAACACAGGGTAGAGTAGATATACTAGCACAAGTTGTTTTTGTTAAACTGATGAATGAAGATGGATATCAATACCATGAATTAACACTAGAAGATCCTAGCGGTAAGGTTAAAGTCAATGTAGGACTTCTTGATCCAGGAACAGAAGAGAAATTAACAAGAAGAGGTTATTATTTTAGAATAACTATAGATGTAAAAGAAGAGGGTATATTCCCTTTACATTTTGAAAGTATTTAAAGGCACTTAGGTGCCTTTTTTTATTTTACATATAACATGTACAAAGTTTTTTTTGTCGAAAAAACACGCAAAAATAAAAAGCCTTGAAAATCAAGGGATAGGAGGCTATTTTTATGTGCTAGAATCGGTTTGCCAATAAATTTTGTTTTTTGTAAAATGTTTATATCATAAAAATTTTATGTCATAAAAATTTTATATCATAACTTAAGGAGGTAATAAAAAAGTGGAAGAAATAAAACAACCCACTAAACAACCTTTCTTAAAAAAGGTTGTAAATAAAATAAGACCAATCAGGAATCAGATCAGTTTGTTTTTCAGCTTGATACTATTTAAATTATACGCTTTTGCAGGCGATGATGTAAAAAGCGATTTTGAATCAGGCAAAGGAACAGCTAGTGATATAACTAGTGCGTTCGATAAAGTAACAGATCAAGCATGGTTAGTAGTAGCGGGTATTGCAAGTTTAGGAATTGCAATCTTTGCCAGTCTGTTCATGATAAGAACTCTTTCTTTAGCGAGTAAAAAAGATGGTCGAGGAAGAGGCGAAGCATTATCTAATCTTGGGTGGATTATAGTTTCAATAATACTATTTGCTGCAGTTGGACTAGTTATTGGTATTGTTTACTCCATGGGAAAAGGAGTTTTCAGCAATTAAATAGTATTAAAATACTATTAATTTTATGTTGTTATTATATAGAAAGCAATAGAAAGCCTTATGCTCTATTGCTTTTTATAATATATAAGGAAGGAGATTTTATGCCACGTGAAACAACTTTAATTGCTCAAATAGAAAAAAGAGAGAAATTTTATGACAAAATAGATCTCAGACAACTTGTTTTTTTAGTAGGGGGAATAGGATGTGCTGTAGCTTGTAATTTTATTACATCTACGATTATCAATATATTTTTTAAAGCACCAGTGCAAGAGCAGGCAAGTAAGGGAATGTTAAGAGGGGCAGCAACAGGAAATACAGCTGCTTTATGGTTAAAAGTAGTGTGTTTTATAGGATGGCTAATATTTTTTGAATATAAGGTTTATAGGAATGTTTTTATTACAGATAAAAAATATGGGAAATTAAGGTATCAAGTTAAGATAATTAAGTACATTTATAGTATAAAACAAAGGATATTTTTGTATAAGAAACGAGGGTTAACTTTTATTGATAGAAAATTAATAGATATAGAAGAGCCTGAAGAAACAGATGAAGACTTGATAATTACAGATAATGAATTTTTGCATGATTTAAATAAAGGTAAGGGGGTATGATGATAAGTGATTTTTATAATAATGATAGGATTAACTGTTACATTAACTATAGGAGGTTTGGCAGTAACAATTATAACTATAAAGAACATGAATAGAGAGACAGGAGAATTAGAGGGTATTGAGGAAGAAGATCCTGAAATAGGGCAAATAAGTTCTAGAGAATTTATACCAGTAAAGAATGTCTATGGGCCAATCGTTGAAGTGGCAGAGGGTGAGTATATGCTCGTAATTGAAACAGGTCCTAAAAACTTCTTTTTATTAAATGAAGAGGGTTTTGATAATCTAGACCATGCCTTCGCTGAACTTTGCTTATCATTAGATGAAGATGAGGAGATTATTGGCTATGTAGCAAATGAATTTTTAGATGAAAGAAGCTATTTTGAAGGGTGCCGAAGTGCTATTAAAAATAATAAAGAGTATTATGTACGAAGGTTGATGAATCATATACTGGATTTTTTTGAAAAAAGGACAGAAGGACAGCTTCTAAGAAGGAACTTTATTATACTTAGTTATAATGTTGCTTTTTATGCAGAACAGATAGCGGAATTAAAAACAGAAGAAAGCATAAGAGAAATGGCAGCAGACAAACTACTAGATAGAGCGGGACTATATGTAGAGATCCTAGAAAGTAAATTAGGTATAACAACAAAAGTACTTACTGGATTCGAATTAATAGAAGTAATATACAAACATCTTAACAAGAATTTAGCATCTGAATTAACATTAAAGGATATGATCGAGCAAGAGTCCTTTAATATGTATATAAGCAAGATGAATGAAAAAGTTAAACATATTAATAAGAGACAACAAATTGAATTAAGTAGCTTAGATTATCAGAAGCACAATAAATATATCCAAGAGTTACAAGATGACTTTGAGAAAAGATTAAATAGAACTATAGAAGAGGAAGAAGAATTTTATAAGAAGAAAACAAATCAATCTGCTAAGATTTATGAAGATAGACGACAATTAGAGGAAGAAGCGGTAGAAGAAGATAGAACTTTTAATAATGAAGAAGAATTTATGAGTGAAGAAGAATTTATAGAAGCTCTTCAAGGATAAAGTTTAAGATGGTTTATTTATATATAACATATCGGGAGGCTTTAAAAGTGAAGAAGATAGAACCAAAACGCAAAAGGTTAGATAGATTTTTATTTGCTGATTTATCAACAGTATCGGATTCTAATAGTAATGGATCAGAAAGGTCAGCTACAGGAAAAATGAGAATGAATAAAAATTTAAATATATTAATAAAACACAGTAAGTAGAATAAAGAAACGATATAGTAAGTTAGGAGGAGTGAAGGGTGAAGAAAAAGGAGCCGAAGCAAAAAACGTATAGCGATAATAATTACTTTGATAATATTGTAAAGAAGGATCAAGAGAAAAAGGAAGAAAAGAAGAAAAAACAAAAAGAAAAGAAAGAAAAGAAAGCGAATGATAAAAATAGTCTTAAGATAAATGAAGGGAAAAAACCAGGGTGGTTTTCACTGAGAAGGAAAAAAGAAAATAAAAAATCCTTAGTTAAAAAATCTGAAACACCTTCAATGGAAAAAAGTACACTTGATATATTAGATTCTATTAGCCCTGATGTATTTAGTGAACATGAGTCATATATAAAAACAGCTGAAGACAGATATTCAATAAGTTCTTTCTTAGAGATATATCCTAGAAGATTACATACAGGAATTTTTGAAAGACTTTATAGTGGTGGAGATATTGATACGAAAATCGTAATTCGTAGGGGGAAAAACTCTGAAGATGCCAGGCTGCTTACAAATCGTATAAAACAGCTAAATACCATGTATGAATTTGCTCAGAAGAATTTCGATGAACAAAGACAAAGAGAAATAGCAACAGAACTTCGGGATGTACATAGATTATTAGATGGTATGTCAAATGGTAGTGACTATATTTTCCGTACATGGATAGGAGCTAAGTTTTCAGGACCTACACTTAAAGGCACATTAACGTTATTTAAAAAAGTACAAAAACATTTCGTTGCAAAGGGTGCTCTTAATTCTCAAAAATCACGTCTTAGAATAGCATATGGTAGACAAAGTGAGTATTTTAGAAAAATAATGCCTACTTCCGAAATGAATACAAGGATTTTTTACAAAAATCCTAAAAAAGCAAAGTTAGGAATGATGCTTGAAAACTCTTTATTGGATATTGAACAAAGCGAATATCGTACAATGAATGTAGATGGTGTTAAAACACTTAATTTCTTAAATAACTGTAACTTTCCATATATAGGAGGCATTCCACTCGGAAGAAATAGACACTCTATGTCTACAGTATTTATGGATTTATTTGCTGGTCCACCTGTTGCCAATAACTATAATTTAGGAATTTTTGGAGAACCAGGATCAGGTAAGTCTGCGACTGCTAAAGCTATTGTAAATCGTATGTATGGAATGAGAGGAGTACATACTGCTGCTATTGATCCAAATGGAGAATTAAAAGGTTTGGCAAATAGGATCCCTGGATCTAAAATTATTAGTTTTGATGATGCTATACCATTTACTATTAATCCGTTTGAAATGTTCCCGGAAGTATTTGAAAATGAAAGAGGGGAAAAATATGAAGCACTTCCACTCTCTATTAAGATAAATAGATTAACAGATTTATATGGTGTTATCTATATATCATTATATAAAACACCTATTTCAGCTAGACAATTAGCATTGCTTTCTAAAGCCACAGCATATATGTATTATCGTAAAGGTATTACAGTAGATAAGGATTCCATTTATCAGGAAGATAGTATTACAAGTAGGGGAGATGGAAGTGAGGAATATATCCAAAATAGGCTTAAATATTTCCCTACTTTTACAGAACTTTATCTCACTGTTGCATATCTGTTTAGCAAAACTTATCCTGATGATGTAAAAGACCTTAAGTTATTTTTATCACCTGTACTTGGTGGTATGGAAAAGATTAAAAAACAACCCAATGCGGACGAAATTTTAGCTTTTATGAATGAATGTGCAGAAATGGAATGTATTACAAAAGATGATATAGAGCAAGATTTAAAAATGCCAGGTTCTATTTCTTACTTTGATGGACAGACAGATATTGAAAGCTACTATTGTGGAGAGGATGAAGATGATATTTCGCTGAAAGATTCTCCGCTAGTTGTTTTCGACATGAAGAATATAAGAGATAACTCTACACTATTACCGATTGCTATGTTTATTGCTACAGACTACATAAGAGAGACATTCTTAAAGAAGGCGATCAGACAGCAAAAAATAGTGTATATAGATGAGGCATGGCGTATGCTTAGAACTACTGCAGGATATGCTGCTAGTTTCTTAGAGGCTCTTATCCGTGAAGCACGTAAGTTTAATGCAGGGGTTCTATTATGTTCTCAAAACTTTCAAGACTTCTATCTTGGCGGAGATGTAGGAAGAAGTATATTCCAAAACGTACCGATGGTATTATTAATGCAACAATCTCCTGCAACTATAAATCATATTTGCGAGGTATTTAGCTTAGATGATGGAATAAGAAATGTTTTAATGAACTTACAAAATTCACCTGGATGTGGAGTTTTAAAAACACCTAATAACATTGTTTCAATACATGTAGAAATAGCTGAAGAGGAATGGACATTTATTGATACTAATCCAAATACAACTAGGAATACAGAATGGACACAGGAGGCGAGTTGATGAATAAAGCAAAAAAAATAGCATGTTATTTTCTAGTAAGCATTATTATGCTGTCATATATCTCGCCATGTTTATATGCGGATCCAACAGATACAGTAAGTACATCTACTACTAATACCACCACTAATACCACTACTAATACTACTAGTACGACGACTACCACTAATACTACTACCCCGACAACTCAAACTGAAGATACTTCGAATGGGGATGATTCCACTGAAAATAATTCAGGTGAAAGAGGTATACCTATTTCGGGGGGTGATGAAAACAACTTAGACATAATAGATCCTAAAAAACCCCCATATATTACACGTATGACAGGAATAGGTTTACAGTGGGTAATAATGAAGATTTTACAGTTAGTTGGATTAAGTGCACCTGATGAATTGTTTTTTAATAGGTCTAGAGAGAGTAAGTCAGAATCAGATTATTCAACAGATTATAAGGGCTCTCCATTTATTAATCACAATCCATATTGGGGGCCTTTTACAAAAGCTCAGTCTCAACATGTAATGAGTATTATGGGTGGAATGATAGCGTTATGTATTCCATTTTTAGTGATCATTTTACAGCTCAAAATTATAGCATTAGGAGGAGCTAGAGATCCAAGTCGAAGGGCACAGGTTATATCAGATATTGGTAGATTTTTATTAATCGCTCTATGTATAGGCTCAACACCATTTTTTATAGGGTTAATGTTTGATGTAACAGATATGTTTGCACAAGGATTTTATAGTTTATCGCAAAGTATGGGTGTAGAAGTTAGACCAGAGGCTTTAAATTTAGCTAATAAGGCTAAGGATATTCCTGGTGCCATAAAAAATATGCTCATCAATCAGTCGGGAAACTTAGTGATGTGGCTAATAGTTTTAATATTTACCATATGGTTTAATTTCTATTATGGCATGAGGTTTATCAATTTATTTTTCATGACTTGTTTATCACCTTTAGCAGTATTATCACTAGCTTCGGATAGATTTAGATCAATCGGAATAAATTTCTTCCAAGAGTTTGTCGCAAGCTTAATAACTATGCCAGTGCACGCATGTGTTTGGACTTTAGGGTGCTTTGTTATTAATAATACAGGAACAGATTTTAATCCATTTTTGACGATAATAGTTTTTTGTTCAATAATTCCTCAATCGGATCTTATCAGGGGCATTATAGTACAATCAGATGGTTCTAATAGAATGGCAAAGGCTTTTGCAAGTATGGGACTTGGTTTAGCTGCTACTATGGCTATGGCTAATAAGTCAGGAGTATTTAAAGGTGAAGGAGCATCTGATAAACTTAAGGGACCTGAGAGTTTAGAGCCAGTAGAAGGACGAGTTGTACCATTTGGTAATGGTGTTAGCACAGCAGCTCAAAACTTAGAATCATATAGAAATACAGCTACAGCAATAGGAAACACAATAGGAAGAACATATGGAACTTTAGCAGGAGGCTTAGCGGGAATGACTGTTCCTGGTGGTATGCCAGTTGGAGTAATACTTGGAGGGAAAATAGGAGATTTAACTGGTTTTACATTAGGAAAGGCAGGATCTGCAGCAGGATTAGCAGTGGTAGAAATGCAAGAAAATAGTTTGCCAGAAGTAAAAGCAGCAAAAGTTAGTGGAGCAAATATTGAATTAGCTGAAGGCAACTTAAGAGGTATAGATGCTAGAATACAACAATTACAGTCAACACCAAATATGAGTAGTGCTCAAAATTATGAGTTACAACAACTTTATTCGGCAAGAGCAGATCAAGCTATTAAGCTTGGTGCATTACAAGAAGATAGAAGGCAGCAAGTTGAATTGGCACAACAAGCAATAGCTAAGTATTGGGGTGCTGATAGTAATATTGATGATCCTGAAGAAAGAAGTAAAGCAATAGAAGTACAAAAAGGTGTACATGCTCAACTTGCAATGAGACTTAGTGATGCATCTATACCTAAAATATATCAAAATGCTCAGAGAAGGATGGAGAATATTTCATCTGCACCTGCAATTACTGGATTTGATAAAGGAACTCTTTTCTTTGATGAAGTTTCTGGAAACAAAATGAGAACATATATAGTCAAACCAGATGGACAGCGACAGTTTTATAAAGAACAATACTATTCAGGACCTGCTGCTTTAAGTCCTCAATATAGAGTTAGAGAAGCAGTAGAGGATAATGATTTATCTAAAACAATTGTTCATACTAAAACAGATGTAGCCAAGTTTGGAAAAGAAGAGTTGAAGAAGATGGACTATAATACATCAGGTTTTGTAGACAAGGGAGAGGCTATGAAAGTTTTACGAACTCAAATATCTAGAAATGTAGCTCAACCATCAGAAAATGTTAGTGGTAATTTTAGAACAGCAGAAACACCCAGCTCTAGTTCTATTGTAGTAGAAACAAGTACTGGAGAGAGTCACCGGCAACGCTCAGTTGCGGTAACATCAAGGACAACAACTGTAGTAGAAAATCAGATAAACAGTAATACAAGGCCTGTAGATCAAGCTAATAAGGTGGCAAAAAGTAGAGAGACATTAGAAAAATTTTCAAGTAATTTTAATGGCAGTAGTGTTAAAGGATCTGTAAGGAGATCACCTATAAGAACAGACAGAAATTTATTAAAGGATCCTAATAGCCAAAAATAAAGGATAGGTGCTATGAATGAAAAAGTCCTTATTTATAATATTTATGTTGATGATACTTTCGGTACAGGTAAAAGCAGACACGGCTTTAGATACTATTAGAGAGGCAAAGCAGCAACAAGAAGAAAAAATTACAGATAAAGCTAGTACACCAGCAGAAGTAATAGAAGATATAACAGTTGAGGTAACAGAAGCAAATGAAAACACAACTGAGATAACAGAAGATCAAACTGAAGATAGTGAGGAGAATCAAAAAGGATACCTTGATGATATTAAAGACCAAATAGAGAAGGCTAAAGAAATCGACTTAGATGATTTAGGAAAAACTAAGGAAGAAACAGAAGAAAAAAAACAAACACAAAAAGAGGATACTATAGGGGATAGGATAAAAAGACAAGCTACACAAGTTTATAGCCCAGAGGAAATAGAAATTAATACGGAAAAACTAAAGTCTAAGATTGATAAGACAAATAGGTCACTACTAGATATTGTATATAGCATATGTAAGATACCAATAAGTATAGTATATGCATTTTATGCTATTGGTGAAATAGGTTTAGTCGCATTATGGAGCATATGCATTATTTTGATCTTCTTAACACCTAAAAAATTTGTGATAGTAAAGAACTTCGGTATAGGATTTAGTAAAGTTTGTTTTGTATATACGCTTATCTATATAATTGCACGTATAGTTTTAAAATAAACTCTTTATTCTATTGAAATAATGATTCATATCTCATTTAAAGCGAGGATACTTTGTGTTCTCGCTTTAATAAATGATAGGTAATAATGAAGAGATTTTTGTATTTTGGTTATGCTATTCAAGAGAAAAATATAGAATATTTAATTATTCCTTGAAAAATGAGTGACAAAATAAGGTTAATGATATATAATATGAAATATAAGATATTATAATAGGGTGATTAATCAACGAGGAGGAGGGGGCGGCCCATGAAAAATGACAAATTAATGATTCAATATAAAGGATACTGGATAGAACAAGCATTTACTGTAATAGAAAAGGGTATAAAATATTATATTTTTAAGCCCTGTGATAAAAATAATAAAAAGCTACCTAAAGCAATAAGGCTTAGTCAAAAACAACTTAATCAGATAATAGATCAAGAGTTAGCTAATATAGGGTTATCAGTAAAAGATGTAGATGCTGATTATTTAGATTTTTAAAAAGAAGGTGACATATATGATCCTAATAAATGAGTTTTTAAATATGAAGCTTAATATATTACAGGTGATTCTGTTAGGGTTACTTATGTTTACCATCTGTAAAATGGTGAAAGATATTAAGCAACATAATAAAGAAAAAACAAATATACAAGTAATAGCTACACCTGAAGAACATTTACAATATAACATTAGATCATTTAATGTGCATAATCAGGATTTTAAAAGAGGCATGTTAGTAGGTGTTATGGTAGAAAAAAAAGATGATGATCAAAAGAAAAATGAGTATCATGTTGGATTTGTAATAGGTATAAATCATGAAAATACTATTTTAATATCAAGTACATCAAAATCTGTTTTTATCCCTATAGAAAAAATATTGATGATTGAAAAATTGGAATATGATCTTATTATTTGAGGATTTTAATAGAATATAGATGCAAAGGAGGTAAACATATGAATTATATTTCAGAATTACTATTTATGTATAAATTAACAGTTGCCCAAACAATTATTGTTCTGAGCGGCTTATATGCCATATTCTATATATTATCTAATTATTATAAAAGCATACGACCAAGACCATTAGTTAGTGAACAACAATTAAAAAATTACTGCATTAACACCTTTACTTTATTAAATACTGTAGTTAAAAGAGGTTTTAGAATAAGAATTATCGTATCTAACGAGATACATACAGGACGTTTAATAGGAATGGATTTAGATCAATTTATACTAATAGCATCTGAAAATGAATCAATGAGAGTTGCCTATGAGAGAATTGACAAGGTAGAAATATTAAATACAGAAGTATTAAATACTGTGTAAGGCTCCTTATTGATAAACCACTTATCTTTTACTTAGGACTAAAAATTGATTTAATAATTAGAATATGTTATACTATACAAAGATAATAAAATGTTTATTAAAAGTATAGTTTATACGCGTCTACAAGAATATTCTTGTAGACTTTTTTATTTTCTAAAGGAGGAAGATGTATATGGATCTTAACGCAATGCAACAAAAGGTAGTAAGCAGTACGGATGGACCGCTTTTAGTACTTGCGGGAGCAGGATCGGGAAAAACAGCAGTACTCGTTGAACGAACAAAGGCTATTATGTCGCAAGGAATTAAAGAAGAAAATATTTGCATTATAACATTCACGAATAAAGCGGCATACGAAATTTCTGAAAGGATAAAAAAGGCAACACACCACACTCATAAGATTTTAGTGGGTACGTTTCATAGTATTGCACTATCTCTGATCAGAGAGGAAATTAACTTCTCTAGATATATGAGCGGATTCGAAATACTTTCTGAGTATGATATGGGAAAGATTATTGGGAGTTGCATAAAGAGATTAGGCTTTGACCTGAATTTAAATGATTGCATTAGACAAATATCCAGGTATAAGTATAGTGGTATATCTCCAGATCAAGTAAATAATGAAGATGAAAGAATAGTGAAGATATATCATGAATACCAAAGGCTATTGCAACAATATAATCGCATTGATTTTGATGAGATTATATTGGAGTCTATAAGAATTCTAAAGGAGCCAGAAGTATATGGAAGATGGAGTAATAAAATAAGGTATTTGATGGTAGATGAATTTCAAGACACCAATATTGCACAATACAAATTTTTGAAAGCCCTTTTTAAAGAGAGTAATTCAAACTTGTGTGTGGTTGGTGATGATTATCAAAGTATTTATGGTTTTAGAGGGGCAGATATCAATATAATCCTTAACTTTCAAAAGGATTATAAAGCAAAGGTTATTAAGTTAGAGGAAAATTATCGCTCTACTAAGAACATTGTACAGGCATCTAAAGCTATAATAACAAATAATACCAAACAGGCAAAAAAGGATGTTTTTACTTCTAAAGATAAAGGTAGCTTAGTGTTTATCAATAAATTTGAGACTTCTGAAGAAGAAGCAGAATTTATTGTGAACACAATAATAAAAAAGACAGAATGTGAAAAGGCAAGATATAAAGATTTTGCCATTCTGTTTAGAGCAAATAAGTTCTTAGATGGAATTAAGTTAGCTTTAGAAAATGCAGGCATACCTTATAAAACACTTGAAAAGTGGGAAAAACCTCTTTCGGTTGAAAGTATATCTATAGATATTACCGAGCTTCAAGAACAAGAAGAAAATACAGATTCAGTTACTTTGCTTACTGTACATTCCAGTAAAGGGCTAGAATTTACAAATGTATTTTTAATTGCAGTAGAGCAGGGTAGCTTTCCTAGTCGTTATATGACAAAAGGAGACTTGTTAGAGGAAGAACGAAGGGTTATGTATGTAGCTATGACTAGAGCTAAAGAAACACTTTATATTAGTTATACCAATACAAGAACTGTACAAGATAAGCAGATTAATAATAAAGCTTCTCAGTTTATTACGGAAATACCAAAATGCTATGTACAGTATAATACTTTGGCTGAACTTGATTTTAGAGATGTTATTGAAAAAGTTAAAATTCTATCTAAACATTCAATAGAACATCCGCAGTTAGGCCAGGGGAGAGTAATTCAATTAATTACTCTTGATGATAAGATGAAAAGTAAAATTGAAGTTGATTTTGGCCATTGTACTAAAATCTTAGAAGTTCAATTTTAACTTTTAATATTCTAAAGGAGGTAGATGTATATGAAAGGCCATTTATATTTAGTAAAGGTGGTAGAAGGAAATAAGATTTTTCTAAAAGGATTAGGTGAGGGCCATATTGTATCCCTTAAGGCAAAATGTATAGGGAAAAATAAGGAGGTATATTACAAGGGCAGAGTTAATTTTTTAGGAAACACCATAAAATGCAATATTAGCTTTGCTCCTGTAGAAGATAGTGGATACTTAATTAATCATACATTAGATGATGAAGCTACAGTAATTGTTTTAGATAAGCAAAAGAAAGATACATCTAATGTTGATGTAAGTTTTGAGTACCCAAATGAAGTAAGAGCATTTGTTTATGGATTTACTATCTTAAAAAGATAATAAGCAGGCATCATCAAGGAGGAAGAATTATGTTGAAAGTAAAAAAGGATATAGAAAAAAGAAGTCTAAAGAAAGTATATGTATGGACAGGTGATAAATATCTTATAGATTTATATATAGATAAGATACTCAGCATATATGCTGGAGAACAAAAGGTGTTGAATACTAGTATTTCTCAAGGTAAGGATATTGATATTAAAGAAATTATAGATCAATCACAAGTAATTCCTTTTCTTGCAGATAAAAGAGTGATACTTGTTAAAGATAGTCAGATTTTAACTGCATCTAAAAAGGATGAAGGGGATTACTTAAAGAATAACTTATCTAGAATACCAGATACAGCAGTGATCATTTTTATAGAAGAAGAAATAGATAAGAGAAATGGTCTATATAAATATCTTAATAAGGAAGGTAGTATTTGTGAATTTGGTCCACTAAGTGAAAATCAATTAGTTGAATGGATTATAAAAGAGGGAAGAAACAATTCCTGTGAAATAACAAGAGAGGCTGCTTTATATTTTATAAGGTATGTCCGTGGAGACATGACTAACATGACTAACGAATTAAGAAAATGTTTTAGTTATGTTGGAACAGGAAATGTTTCTATTGATGTAATTAATGATATTTGCCATCAAAGTATAGATGTAATAATTTTTAAACTTATGGAGGAAATATCTAAAAAAGAGGTATCAAAAGCATTAAATACTTATAAGCAGCTCCTATTAACAAAAGAACCTGCATATAAGATATTTGCTATGATTATTAGGCAAATAACACTTTTACTTATGGTTAAAGAAGGCTTAGAAAAAAAGATGTCTGTGCCAGAAATAGCTAAAGTTTGTGGTGTTATGGATTTTGCTGCAAGAGAGTTAACTATGCAATGTGATAGTTTTACATTAAAACAACTTTTAGATTTGTATTATAAATGTACTGAGGTTGATAGGAATGTAAAAACTGGGGCAATGCATATTGAAACAGCTATAGAATTATTTATAGCAGAAATAAAAAAATAGAAAATATAAAACGGAGAGTAATTACTAACTCTCCGTTTTATATTGTTTTCATATGGAATCTCTAGTAAATGTAATTTATTCATTATATAATGAGTGTCATTATATTATATAGTAATGAGGAAAAATGTTTTAAGGACTAGAGATATTTCCATTATATAACAAACATTCAAATTAATCAATTAAGACAGATTGAGTAAAGTCATGCAACATGTAGAAAATTTTATTTATATTAAGTCAAATTCGTATAATATACGATATATTAATTAGAAGGTATAAATTATTTTCTATAATAATATGTTCAAAGAGGCATATTAATAAGGAAAGCATTGGTTAGGAATAAATTGCAATTAACAAAGGATTTACTAAAAACACTTAGAAAAAATGACAATCCAGATTTATATTACATAAAATTATTATTGTTAGTAGGCTCCTTATTATTAATAGGAACAGCTCAATATTGGGATGTAATGCAGGTTAGTTATGGCCCAATATTAACTATTATATTCTCTAGTCCTTTTGTACTTTTCGGGATAATAAACATATATTCAGTTATTACAGTCTTATATTATGAAGGAAAAAAGTGAGATAGCACCTTTAGGA
>JAPXKQ010000034.1:0-24768 GCA_033809995.1 Tissierellaceae bacterium | reverse complement strand
AAACATCAGGAATAATTAATGATAGTATGCCAGATTATGTAGTAGAAAGAGCATCAAAGATATTAAATCGGTTTAAGAAACCTTTAAATGGTTCAAAGGTATTAATATTAGGAGTAGCATACAAACAGGATATAGATGATATAAGACACAGTCCAGCTTTAAAGGTTATAGAAGGATTTGAAAAAGAAGGTTCAATAGTAGAGTATTACGATCCTTATGTAAAAAACTATGATTACAATGGAAAGACAAGAACAAGCATAAAAGAACTAACCAAAGAGGAATTAAAAAATGCAGATTTAGTAGTAATAACTACTGCACATACAAATATTGATTATAATTTTGTACAGGCTAATTCAAAATTTATATTTGATACAAAGAATGCTATGAAGGATGTTAAGAATAGAGAAAATATAGAGTTGTTATAGAGGTGAATATTATGTCAAAATTAAAATTTGGAATAATTGGTTGTGGTAGAATATCAAAAAGACATGTAGATGCAATAATAAATAATAAAGATAAAGCAGAATTAGTTGCAGTTTATGATATAGTTGAAGAGCTTGCTATGGATAAAAAAAAGCAATATAAATCTAAAATTGAAGATTCAAATGTAAAAGTATATAAGGATTATAATGAATTTTTAAATGATGAAAATGTAGATGTGGTAACTATAGCTTCAATTAGTGGATATCATGCACAACAAGCAATAGATTGTTTAAACCATAATAAGCATGTATTGATAGAAAAACCTATGGCACTTAATATAGAAGATGCAGATAAAATAATTGAACTAGGCAAGAAAAAGAATAAAAAAATATGTGTATCCCATCAAAATAGATTTAGTCCAGCCATTCAAAAGCTAAGACAAGCTATAGATGAAGGAAGATTTGGAAAGCTAATCCATGGTTCAGCACGTACACTATGGGCAAGGGATGATGACTATTATAAACAAGCATCTTGGAGAGGGACCAAAAAATTAGATGGTGGCACATTAATGAATCAATGTATACATAATATAGATTTATTGCAATGGATGATGGGAGGAGAAATAGAACGAATATCTTCAGAGATTGATACATTTATAAGGGATATAGAAACTGAAGATTTTGGAGCTATGCTAATTAGATTTAAAAATGGAGCTATAGGAGTAGTAGAAGGTAGCGTATGCGTATATCCTAGAAATCTTGAAGAAAGCTTAAGCATATTTGGAGAAAAAGGGACAGTAGTTATAAAGAATGGAAAGATAGATACTTGGAGATTTGAAGACAGAAGAGATTATGATAATATTGAATTTGATGAAACTAATTTAGGCCATACTCCACTTTATGAGGATTTTATAGACGCTATAATAAAAAACAGAGAACCTTTAGTAAATGGAGAAGAAGGTAAAAAAGCTGTAGAGATGATAATGAGGGCTTATGAGGTGAAGAGTGAAATTTAAATCTAAAAATTATTTGCAATATTGAATATATTTTAGAAAGGAGAAGTTAAAGGAAATGGTTTATAATATAGGGGTAATAGGAACTGGTAAAATGGGTAAGAACCATATTAGAGTTATAAAAGGTATGGCTGATAAATTTAATTTAGTTGGCATATATGATATAAACCTAGAAAATGCGAAAGAAGCCTCAAATTTATATGATGTTAAGTATTTTGAAAGCCTAGATGATTTGTTATGTAAAATTGATGCAGTAATTGTTGCTATACCTTCATCATTCCATAAAACCATGAGTATTAAATGTATTAATGCAGGAATTAATACATTTATAGAAAAACCTTTAGCATTAGAAGTTGATGATGGTGAAGAGATTTGGAATTATGCAAAAGATAAAGATGTTACCTGTATGGTAGGGCATATTGAGAGATATAATCCAGTCACATGTGAGTTAGCAAAAATTTTAATTTCTGAAGAGGTTTTATCTTTTGATATTCATAGACTTAGTCCATTTGACAAGAGAATTTTTGATACAGATGTTGCGTTGGATTTGATGATACATGATATAGATCTTTTAAGTGCTTTTATCGATGAAGAAATAGTGGATATAAAGAGTGCAGGTATTAGCATTTATTCTGATACCTATGATTATGTACAAACACTTATTAAATATAAATCAGAAAAACTTGCTTCTCTAACTGCAAGCAGAATAACAGAAGATAAAAAAAGAACTGTAGAAATTAATACTAAAGGTGCTTATATAGTAGCAGATTATTTAAATAGAACAATACATATAACAAGGAAGACAAAATTTTTGTTGGATGTTGGATATGCCACAAAATATAGACAAGAGAATATTCGAGAAAAAGTTTTTGTACCTATGAAAGAGCCATTATTGGCAGAATTAGAACATTTTTATGATTGTATACACAATAAAAAAATTCCAAAAACAAATATACAAAATAGTTTAAATGTACTCAAGGTTTGTAAGCAAATAGTTAATAGTATAGGAGAATAATTATGATAATTAAATTGTCAAAGATATTAGAAACACTGGGTGATGAAGTTAAGTTAATTAAAGATGGTGAGTTTAATAGCTTTTCTTTATTAAATGGTAAATTAAAAAGAAATAATATGTTATTAGTTTATATTGAGAGTGAAGAATATATACCTGAGTTAATCGAAAACAAAGAAATTACTTGTGTGATATGTAGAGATGAAATATTAAATGAAGTAAAAAAGGTATTTACTGGTGGTATTGTAGTTTCAAAGAAACCAAGAGCAGATTTTTTTATGTTTCATAATTATTTAAATAGAAATACTGAATTTTATAAAAACCATTATGATACTCATATAGATAGTAGTGCATATATAGATGGGTCAGTTAAAATTCCTAAAAGGAATGTTGTCATAGGGAAAAATACCAAGATAATGGCAAATGTAATCATTCACGAAAATACTACTATTGGTGATAATGTTATAATAAGAGAAGGCTCTGTAATTGGAAGCCCAGCATTTTATTATTTTGACTGTAATGGAAATAATGAAGCAGTAGATAGTGTAGGGGGTGTAATTATTGAAAATAATGTAGAATTACATCCCAATATAGTTGTATGTAAAGGGGTACTTGGAGGTAATACAGAAATAGGAAAGTATACAAAGATAGACAGTAATTGCTATATTGCACATGATGTTAAAATAGGAGAAAATTGTATTATAACAAATAATGTAATATTAGCTGGAGCAGTTGTAATTAATAAAAATGTATTTATAGGAGTTGGAGCAAATATAGTTCCACTGATAACTGTCGGAGAAAATTGCAAGATATCAGCTGGCTCAGTTGTTACAAAAGATGTAGAGGACAATTCACAGGTGTCTGGCAACTTTGCAGTGCCTCATCATAAGTTTATTAAATTTATTAAAAAAATAAGTGAGGAGAAGTTTATATGAAAATTATCCATGTTCACAATGTAGCATTTGTTGCTACAACATTAGTTGATGGATTAAATAGTCTAGATGATACAGAGGCGATATTTTTCGAAAGAGAAGCATATAGTGCAGGATTTTGGGTTCATTTTAAAAACATGATTTCATTTAGAAAACTTATAAAAAAAGAAAAACCTGATATCGTTCATATACATTATTTACCTACGAGTCTATATGCTTTCTTTGCTGGAACTAAATATATATTACATGTTCATGGTTCAGATGTAAGGGGATTATCTGATAATTCTAAGACATATAGTATCAGAGAAAGAATATATAGAAAGTTTAAAATATATGTATTAAAAAAGGCACAATTAGTGTTTTACAGTACACCTGATTTAAAGAGAGATGTTGAAGTAGCTAGAAAAGATGCTATTTTTATTCCTAATCCTGTTAAGGATAATAATGTTTTAAAAAAGAAATATGAATTTAAAGATGATAAAATCAATATATTATTTTTTGCATCATTATCAGATCAAAAAGGTGCAGATATTGCTTTTCCGGCATTAAAAGAATTAGCTGATATTTATGGTAATAAAATAAATATTGTATGTATAAATTTTGGCTATCAAAAGGATAAATATAATAAATGTGAATTTGTTAATTATGTTGAGAAGGTATCCCATAAAGATATCGATAAATTTATTAGTCAATTTGATATTATTGTTGGTCAATTGAAGGCAGGAGCAATTGGGGTATCGGAATTAGAAGTTATGATGCAAGGTATACCTTTAGTATCTAATTTTAAATACAATGAATTTTACCCAGAAGAATGTCCATTAATATCATGTGACAATTCGGCAGATGTTGTGAAAGAAGTTCAAAGACTTATTGAGGATGAAGAGTTAAGAAAAGAAGTAGCAGAAAAGCAATTTGAATGGGTAAATAAGTATCATAAGGATAGAAATGTGGCTTTGAAGCTATTGGATATTTACAGGACAATTTAAATAGATAAAGAGGTTTTAAATATGTATATGGATAACAATTTTATTATTGAACTTACAACTTTTTTTCTTTTAATAGGAATATTTAACAATGTAGATAGCACGGGTATTATAAGAATAATTTCGATAGGTACACTTATGTTTCTTAGTAACTTTTTTCTTTTAACAAAGGTTTTCAGGGATCAAAGAATGAGAAAATCTCATGTTAAAGTTTTATTGAGTTATTTAATTTTTCTAGGGGTTTATTTTATTGGATTTGCAATCTATCCAGAATTAGCATCCATAAAAGTTTTTTTGCAAGCATTTAGCCTTATAAATTTCTTTTTGTTTTTTTCATCAATTGATTATAGTACATGTAGTTTCAGGACTATGAAAATAGGAATTATATTATATATTGGTTTTTTTATTTTAATTAGAACAGGAATTATGGACTATATGAAATTTTGGAGAGCGTATATCCTATTCCCATTCCTAATGATATATTTTTTAGTTATATTATATGAAAGAGAGCATAAAAAAGTTTATATTGCACTGATTGGTGCCTTATCATTAATAATAATTAATATTGATAGTAGGTCGATAATGCTGATAATGTTAATTACAGTTCTTGTATACCTGTTTTGGAATGCTATTACAAAGAATAAAGCTAGATATATACTATTTTTATTAGTGGTATTTATATCGATTTTCGCTTTTATGAGTATATATATTGGATGGTATAATAACCCTAGTGAAATATCTAGAACAATTGACAATTTTAGTAAAAAGACATTTAGGAAGAATCTCCACTCAGGAAGGACACAAATGTGGATAATTGCCCTAAATGAAATTAGTAAAAGGCCATTGTTAGGTTATGGAACAGGTGCTAGTGCGGGAAACTTAGTTGGAGTAGAAATATCTATACACAATTTATATTTACAATTACTTGTTCAAAATGGAATTTTAGGTTTGATAAGTTTTTTAATTCTATTATTCTCTATATGGATGCTATTTTGGAAATCAAAAGATAGATTTATAACTAGATTATCTGCAGCATTTTTTATTGCATCAATAGTGCATAACACCTTTGAATTAATTTTATTACAGAATCACATGGCGATGGCATTTTTTCAATGGTTTATTTTTGCCATTGGTGCTAGTGTAGAAGTACGTAGTAGTAATAAAAATGTAGAAAAGATGAAAAATATTATGGGGGATGCTGAATATGAATATTGTCATAAGGAAATTAAATATACTGGTGTATAAAATAATGGGTATATTTATTAAGGCGTACAATTATTCCAAAAGAATTTATAATACATATTCTGTAAACCAAAAAAACATGGAAAGGGTATCAATGATTAGTTCAGGTGTAACGATTGCATATCCTAAAAATATATTTTTAGGGGAAGACTCTTATATTAATAGTGGACAATTGCGAGCAAGTAAGAATGCAAGGATCGTTATAGGAGATAATTGTTTGATATCATATAATGTTCATATAAGAACTGATATGCATAATTATAAGGAAAGAGATAAATTAATATTAGAACAGGGGCATTCTGAAGAAAGTATAATAATTCAAGATGATATCTGGATTGGATATGGAGCTCAAATAATGCCTGGGGTTAATATTGGAGAAGGAGCTGTTATAGCAGCTGGAAGCGTAGTTACCAAAGATGTACCACCTTATGCTGTAGTGGGAGGGGTACCAGCACGGGTAATAAAATATAGGGAATAAATTTATGGGAAACTAAAAGATGTTATATGATAATGACTGATTCAGGTGGGCTTCAAGAAGAAGCACCATCTTTAGGCAAACCTGTCCTAGTACTTCGTACTGAAACTGAAAGACCAGAAGCAGTAGAAGCTGGAACTGTAAAATTAGTTGGAGTAGATGAAGATAATATTTATAATATGGCTAGTGAACTTTTAATAAATAAAGAGGCATATGAAACTATGGCTAAAGCTATAAATCCTTATGGTGATGGAAGAGCTTCTGAAAGAATAGTACAAGCCATATTACATAGATTTGAGTTAGGAGAAAGACCAAAAGAGTTTGATATATAAAATGGGGTAAGATAAATGAAAACAATAGCAATTTTATTAATGATAATAACAATAATTTCAAAAATACTTGGATTTGGTAGGGATGTTACACTATCATATTTTTATGGGGCATCAAGTATATCTGATGCCTATTTAATATCTCTAACTATTCCCCTTGTTATATTTTCTTTTATTGGAATTGGCATATCCACGGGATATATAGTAAGCGTACAATAATCTCATGGATTTAAAAGTATCAAGAAACATGAGATAATATCTTCTACAAAGTAGTTCTAATGTTAGCAAAGTAGCTTTGTCAACATTAGAACAGTAGGGAGATGATAATTTGACTACTATGAAAGCATCAAAACATGAAATGCTTAAAGCCCAGTGGCAAAAAATGATCAAGGATCAAAGTAAAAGTGGCCTATCAATTAGAGAATGGTGTAGAAGGAATAATTTCTCACATGGTAAATTCTACTATTGGCAAAGAGTTATTAGAGAAGAAGCTTTAATTAAGGCTGGAACATTAGCTGTTACAGGGCAAACTCAATTTGTGGAAGTAAGCCCAAGTTGTCCTGAACCTAAATCTAATAAAGGTACCTGTGCTATCCTTCGTTCAAATGGAAATGAAATTGAAATTTTAAATGGAGCAGATCCAAATACGTTAACCGTTGTACTTAATTTAATCGGTAAATAGCTATGAGAATAAAATTTCCCGATGATATAAAGATATATATTGCCTGTGGTAAGACTGATATGAGAAAATCCATAGATGGACTCTCAGCCATAGTGTCTCAAAACTTTAAACTAAATCCATTTGAAAATGCATTATTCCTTTTTTGTGGAGGGAAAAGGGATAGAATGAAAGCACTACTTTGGGAAGGTGATGGATTCCTTCTTCTCTACAAACGTCTAGAAGGTGGAGTGTTTCAGTGGCCAAGAACTACAAGAGGTTAGAGAAATTACTCCCTAGCAATATAGATGGTTAATAGAAGGATTATCAATTGATCAGAAAAAGGCTATTCAAAAGTTAGATAATAAAAGAATAATATAAATGCTTGAGGCTACTGAAAAGTATATAGTTTCAAGCATTTTTTTGTTGTTTTTGGTTCTTAGAAGTAGTATAATATAATTAGAAAAAACACAGAAGAAAGGCAATACTTAAATGAATGATAACTCTTTAATAAAGACATTACAAGATACAATTGAATCCCAAAATAAAACCATAGAAGGCCTTAGAGAAGAATTAAAAAAGGCTAATGAAAATATTGAATATCTAATTAAAAAACTCTATGGAAGAAAGACAGAAAAAAACTTCTGCCATAGATGGTCAGCTAGTAATTAGTGATATAGGATTAGGTCTATTTAATGAAGCAGAAAAAGAGGCGGATTCACCTATACTTGAACCAGTTCCCTTTGAAGAACCCATTAAAAAACACGTAAGGGCTATAAGAGGAAAGAATTATTCAAAAATTTGCCTAGTCATGATCAAATATTTAAACTAGAAGAATCCCAACAAGTATGCCCAATAGATGGCAGTAGACTTTCAGTTGTAGGTAATAAATTCATAAGATCAGAAATTAGATATATACCAGCAGAAGTATCTGTAGTTAACATATATCAGGAAATATATGAATGTAGAACATGTAAAAAAGAAGGTCCAGAAACAACTCTACCAGCAACAGGAATAGCATATTGTAATCAACTATTTAACTGGGAGCGAAAAATTTAAAAACCTATTACCAGAAGATAGAAAGATTAAGCGACTAGAAAAAGAAAAACCAGTGCTAGAGGCCTTTTGGTCATGGGTAGAAAGCACAAATGAAAAAGTACTTCCTAAATCTAATATTGGGAAGGCCTTTCAATACGCCTTAAACTATAAAGATAAATTAGAAACCTATTTAGAAGATGGAAACTGTGTCATTTCCAACAATATTGCAGAAAACAGTATAAGGCCATTTACAGTAGGGAGAAAAAACTGGACTTTCTGCGGTAGCCTAGAAGGGGCAAATGCGAGTGTATGTGTATATTCGCTGGTAGAAACAGCAAAAGTTAATGGATTAAATCCCTACAAATATTTAGAATATATATTATCCATATTACCAGGATCTGATTTTCAAACAAATTCCAAGATCTTAGACCTAATGATGCCTTGGGATGAATTAGTTCAAAAAACATGTAAATCTTAATAAATACTCTTATAGGGATATCATACCGATATCCCTATAATTATACAATACATCTTTTATTGTACGCTTACTTTATGTTTCCATTTGTTTATGATATTTTAAAAGTATACTTAAATTTATTTATTATTTTTAGTATCAAAATTATTGATGAGAACACACACATGATTAGCAACAAGGATACAAATAAAAAACATAGTACAGCAATATACAAGAAAAGAATTATGCAAATAAAAGTTTCTATCACTATATCTATTCTTATATAAAGTAAAATATAACAAAGAAATTAAAAATAGAGATTCAATAGTAATTAAGTATTTAGCTATATTAATATTTTTTGATAATTATCCAAATACAATAATGGATGACAATGGTACTGTAACAGAAATATAATATAAAAACAAGTATTAAAGTAATATGGGTTAAACAGGATATATGCTAGAATTATTACGATTTGTAATTTGTTATACAAAAACAAATTGTGTATTATGGTGTTTTTTCAATATAACTACCTACAATTTGTTTACATACAGTTTATTTGCACTGACTAGTTATTGAAATACAATCTCTAAATACTTGATTAAACATTTTACTTGTGATAACATTACAATAAATAGGAAAATATTAGCAGGGAGGTGAATGCTATGAAAGATTTTGAATTTAACTTTGATTTTGTAGCAGCAGGTGCACCAATTGTAACTCTTAATTCATCAGGTATTGCTTTTAATCCTGTTTGTAGAGCAATGTTAGGTTATCCAGATAAAGTAAATATTGGTTTTGACGAAAAAAATATGGTTATTGGCGTTAAGGAACATGATCCTAATACGGATATCAAAGCTTTTGATTTTGAAATTCGTGAACGTAATGGATGGATTCGTATAGGTGCTAAAGATTTTGTAAATTATTTATCTGTAATTTCAAAAATTGATTTTATTACTAAGGCAAAGCAATTTATTGCAACATTTGATGATGAAAGTAATATGTTAATTGTTGTAATTGATGAGGATCGTATAAAAAAATAATAGGTATAATAGGTTTTGTTTTATTTAAATTAAGATATTAAGTATTATTATTTCTTAATATAAAAAAAGAAGTGTAAAGATGATGTAAATGTGATTATATTGTAAGTTGAAGGAGGAAAAAAGAGTGGCTTTATTAAATAAAGAATTTAAAACATTTTATAATGATGAGGTAAAATATTATGGTAATAAAGAGATTAGGGATAAAAAAAGTATGCTTAAGGATGATTTTATAAGTTCTTTTCCAGAAAAATTTGAAGAAAAATTTGGTGAAGAAATTAAAGTAGAGGATATTAGATTTATAGATCAAGGCAGTTATGCAATTGGTACTACTATTAATCATGGAAATAAAGCTTATGATATTGATGTGGCAACAATTATTAACATTGATACTTTCAAGTACAATGACCCTGTAGAGATTAAAAAAGTTGCGAGAGATGCATTGGAAAATACTAATAGGTATCCAATGATAAAGGAACCATGTATATCTATTAATTATACAAAAGAAGGTGAAGAAAAATTTCATTTAGATTTCCCAGTATATGCAAATCACAATAAAAATTTGTATCTTGCAAGAGGTAGAGAATTTTCATCTGAAGAGAATAAAAAATGGGAAATAGCTGATCCAGAAGGACTTAATGAATACTTTAAAAGGGATAATCTTCAAATTGATGGACTTGGGCTTACTGATGAAGAAAAGAAACGAAGAAAACAAAAAAGACGTGTAATTCGATATTTGAAATGGTGGAAAGCAGAGAAATATGATGGATCAACAAATGATAATGAGATTCCACCTAGTATTGCCTTAACATTGTTGGTATGCAGGTACTTTGAGTGGTCTAAAATAGATGATGATTATAATGATTTAAGTTCTTTTTATAAGACTGTGAAAAACATAAATAATTTAATTTTTTATGATGAATATGATGAAGATGGAAAATTGATTAAAAAACTCTATCCTTGTAAATTACCAGTTCAACCCTATTCAGATTGTTTTTATAAGTTAAAAAAATCAAATTCCTCTGTTCAAAAATTTTATAATAGGATGAAATATTTAGAGGAAAAATTAAAAAATGCATATGATGAAACTAATGAAAGAAAAGCAGGAGAACAAATTGTTAAGGTATTAGGAGATAAATTTCCTTTACCAGAGGAAGATAAGGTAAATGAGGAGGATAGTTTTGCATAATAAGTATAGGGAATATTTAGAAACATTAGACTATATTAATAATGTCGAAGTAATGAGAGATGATGCTATAAAATGTGACATGACTATTGATAATGATATATTTTCATTAATTTTATGTAGATTAAGTGATGATAGTCTTCCATATGTAATTTTGTGTAATCCTGACAATGAAAATACACAAAAATCTCATATTATTCAAACCAAAATAAATTATCTTTTTTATCTTTGCTTATCTACAAGAGAGGATATTAGTGTTAGAAACAAAAATTATAAACAGATATTGGATTATACTTTTTTACGAGTTAGAAGGCTCCTTACTTTAAGCCCAGAAGAGGAAAAAAGAGAATTAAGAAAAGAGTTTTTGTTTTTTTGGAATAGAATGTCCCAAAATTTGGAAAAGATAGCTTTATTCCTTGAAACATCACAGCATGCTAGAGAATTAGAAATGTATAGGAAAAATGAGAAATTAATTTGTATTTCTCCAGAAATAAAAATAAATGATATATATTTTAAAAAATATAAACCTATTAAAGCAAAGGGTATTTATATTCCATTAATCAATAGTAGTGAAATTATTCCACCTCTAGAAGGGAAACCATGGAATGTTGCTGATGTAGAATATATATTAAATAATTGTGTTAGTGATGAGAATGTAGATTTTTTGGAGGATATAAAGATTTCTAAAGGCAACCTAATTATTGCATTTGAAATGTTAGTTCCTGAAACATTACCAATAACTTTTGTTATGGAATTAAAATTTTCAAATAAAAAGTCACTAAATATTTATGAAAGTTTAAACGATATTACTGAAATTAAGTATTTATCTAGTCAGAGATTTGATTCTAACTATTTATTTAAGAGAATTGGTGTTGCACTTGATTCTTTATCTAAAAAAGCGATGGTAATTGGTGCAGGGTCTTTAGGTAGTTATGTACTTTCTGAACTTCCTAAAATAGGTATAAGTGAAATAGGTATTATTGATAATGATAAGTTATCAATTGAAAATATAATGAGACATTCTCTTGGAGCTTCGTATGTAAATTTTGAAAAGAGTTTTGGGATGTTTTTGGATTTACAAATGAAGTTTCCTCAAATAGAAGTTAATATGCAAAACTCAAAGATAGATATTTATAATATTGATAAATATAATTTAGAAAAATATGATGTAATAATAATTGCTACTGGAGGAACAGATTTTTTATTACGTTTAAATAAATATTTTCATTACAATAATTTTAAAAAGCCAGTCTTATTTACATGGATTGAACCTAAAGGAATAGGAGTTCATGCATTATTAGTTGATTATAGTAAAAAGGGATGTTATCAATGCTTATATACAGGGACTGATAGAAATAAAGCTCATATTGGAAAAGATAATTTTGAAATAAAGCAAATTGGAACTGGATGTGGTGCTGTCTTTAATCCATATGGAAATATAGTTTTACTTAAAGGTACTGCAATGATACTTGAAATAATTGATGGTATTTTCAAGGGTAAATGGGATAAGTATGATGAAAATCTTTTATTCTCCATAAAGACTTCAAATGTTTACACCAACAAAGAACTTGAGGCTAGAAGATTTGGATTAGAATTAGGCAGTAATTTTTACATTAGTGAGGGGTGTGAAATATGTGGATCTTAAATATTCATTGAATGAAACATATCTTATTATAAGTGAAAAAGCCATTAAAAAAATGGATGGTTATAAGCAAATTAACAATAATATACCAGAAGGTGGCGGCTTATTATTGGGGAGAACGGATATTAGTGGTAATACTTATATTGTTGATATTACGGAGCCTTTAAGTAAGGATATAAGAAAACAATATTTTTTCAAAAGAATTGATAAAAGGCATATTGAATTATTAAAAATAGCTAATCAAAGATGTTTATATTTCAAGGGAAATTGGCACACACATTCACAAGCATATCCAGTTCCTTCTTGGTTAGATAAAAAATCTTGGAAAACTGCAATGAGAAAATCAAAACCAGGAGAAAGTGTGTATATTTTTTTTATAATTGTTGGAATAAATAGATTGAGAGTTTGGGCTGGAAATATGGAGACAGAGGAAATAAATGAAATGAGATTACAATTTTAGAAAAATGAAAGGTAGAAGGTGAAAGCATGAAGTATAGATGGTTACATTTATCAGATTTACATTCTTATTGTGATCCAATAAAGACAAAAATAATGCGAGATGCTCTTATTGATGAAATAAATGAATTAAATAAAGAACAACCATTTTCTTTTATATTAATTACTGGTGATATTAGTGATCAAAATAGAGGATATGATAAAGCAAGAGAATTAATTTGGGAAATTATGTCTATAACAGGTTTATCAAGTAAATGTGTTTTTATAGTTCCTGGAAATCATGATTTAGACAGAAAAAAGCCAAAAGGAAGAAAACAAATAGTTGAAAAGTTATGGGAAACTAACATTTTAAATGACATTGAAGAAGAAGCAATACAACAGCTTATGTTTGGACAATATGATTTTTATGAAGCATATGAAAGTATTTTGCAGAGAAGATATCCCATTGATAAAGTTCATTTTATTATGAATTTTGATAATAATATAAATATTATACATCTTAATACTTCCTGGATGTGTTATGATTCAATTATTGAAACAGGTAAAATACACATAGGATTAAATAAAGTTTATTCATGTTTGGAAATGTTAAATGATGAAGCAATTAATATTGCAATAGGACATCACAGGATTAGTGATTTTAATAAAGTAGTTGGTAATAGTTTAAAAAGTATATTTAAATCAAAGAAAGTAGATCTATATTTAGGCGGACACTGTCATAAAGCTTTTACAACATATGATATTAATGCAGATACTGAATTTTGTTTTTGTAAGCAAACTAGGGCAGAAGATTATAACTATCCTGCGGGATTTGTAGTAGGGAATATTGATATTGATAATAATCAAAATTATTTTGTTTTTTATAATTGGAGTGTCAGAGATTCAATTTGGAAGTATGATTATTCTGTTGAGTCTGCAAAGCATGGTAAATATTATTTACAGGGAAAAAAATTTAATAATTGTAAAGTTAGAAGTAGAGATATTATTATTGATTTTAAGTTACTTGGAATGCCTCTTGATTTTACTTCAATTAAACAAAAATTTAAGTTAAAAAATACACTTGATTATAGACTTGGATATAGAGATATAGACCCAAAGGATCATGAAGATTGGTATAGATATTTAAAAGATTTATTAAATTTTTATAATTCAATTATAGAGGAAGCTCCTGATGATATCAAAATACACATATTTCCGTTGGCACCAATTCCTTTACTTGTTGCACTAGGATATCTTATGCAAAACAATAATTCTAATATTAATATATACCAGTATGATGAAAATAATGGAATGTGGGTATTTAATGAGAAAGATGATAAAATTACCATTAAAGATAAATTTATTTCCCGTGATAGCGATAAACTAGTTTTTTCATTAAACGTAAGTGCTTGTATTAAGACTGAAGATATAGATTGTGTAATTAATGATAGATATGATTTATTGTCAATTGGCGTAGAAAATCCAACATTAAGTTATTTAAATTATAATGCAGATGTTTTAAGAGTTAAAAAAATAGTAAAGGAAAAGTTAGATTCAATAGCATATAAATACAATGAAATTCATTTGTTTCTTGCTGCACCTGCAGGCTTGTGTATTGAAATTGGAAGAATAATTAGAAAAAATATTTATCCAAATACTTTTATTTATAATTATTGCAATGCTGATATTCCCCGATATACGAAAATATATAATTTAAAGGAAATTAAACAAATTTAATAGCAAGCTCCAGGGCAAAAAATCTTTTCTTAAATGCACTACTATATATGCATCAGCATATATGCACCAGGGATGGATCTTTTTGCAGTATTAGTTGTCCTATTACTAGTTATAGAATACGAAAATCAATGCAAACAATGTAGAAAGCTGTCATAAATTCATTAGAGGAAATAACAGATATTATGTAGAAGAGTATAATAACAGAAAGATAAAATGCTAAAAAAGGAATATCTGAGGAAGGATTTGATATTTTAAAAAATAAAAAAATTTAATATTGCCATTAGAGTTTCAGACAATTGTAGGTATATAGTTGCCTTTATCATTATTAATCTATTGTAGTATGTAACTAGAGGCATATTACATATACCTGTAATTAGAAATACTTATATTTTCAATAAGTTATTAAAAATCGATAAAGGGTTGATATATGGTCATTGAAAAACGTAGTTGGCTTTTTGGAGAGGGTTAACAGCCTGTGTGATTTAGTGTATTAGCAGTATTGATAAACAAAATGATTATTGTAAAGAAAGGGTGAGAATATGAAAGAGCATTATTATGTAAATAATGATCAAACCAGAAATCCAGGGTTACATCATGAAGTTCATACTGAGAAACATGCCAACGAATTAAATATTAAAAGTAAAACTTATCTAGGATATTATGATAATTGTTATGATGCTGTAGAAAAAGCAAAAGAAACATACGCTGATGCAGATGGATTTGCCATTTGTTGTCCGTTATGTCATAAGGGATAAGGATTTGTGAGGTTAGAGTATATCTTATATATATTGGAAGCTAGTTAGATTATGTTAATGCAAAGGAGAATTATATGAATAACAAAATTGTATTTACTAATATAGTAAACGATACTATATTTTGTGATGACTTTAATCCTTTTATTGAAAAAAATGAACTTGATTTTGAAGATAAAAATATTATTGTATTATATGGGCCGAATGGAATTGGTAAGTCAAGTTTAGCAAACGTATTAGGATATAAAGAAGGATCTTTTTCATTAAAATATAAAGATGTGACATATTCTAAAGAAGATGAGAGAATATTCCATATTATAGATGATCAAATTAATAGAAATATAATAAAAGGGGAAGATGATGAATTTGTAATTGGCGAAAACATCAGAAGAGAACGTGAGTTAAAGAAAGAAATAGACGAAAAATTCGAAGAACTCTTTAAAAAGTACTTATCTAAAACACTTAAAGAAGATTTTAATATAGCTACAAAAAATAGTTTATTAACGGATAAGATAGAAAATAAAGAACTTAGGAAATATGTAAGTGATTTAGCAAATAATAGATCAAAAGGGAAAGAAATAGATAGAGATAACTTTATTAAAACAGTTACTAATCTTAAAGTACAAGAAACTCCATCTTATGACCAAAGAAAGTTTAACTATTTAATTAATAATTATAAGGACACCAAATCAATTATTTATAAAATAATGAATATTAATGAACAGCAAATAAATAAAAATGAAAATATCAAAAGCATAGAGGAGCATGATGAAGCTATAAGAATATTAGAGAAGTTTGATTATAAAACAAATTGTGTAGTTTGTGATAACGATATAAATTGCTTGGAATTGCATGAAAAGAAGAGCAAAAATCGTGAAAAAATATTTGAAGCCCTTGATAGTGAGACTAAAAAGGTTCTTGAAGATATTATAGAACATTTAGATGAAAATGATCCTTTTGAGATTAGAACTACTTTGCTTGAAGCAATGCGACTAGGAAATAAGGTATTGGTTAGAGAATTACAAATGGAAATTATGGGTTATTTTAAAATTTTAAATTATAAAGTAACTAAACTATTTGGACAATGTTTAGATGATACCAATTTAATAACGAATATGGCAGAATATAATGAAATACTAAATAATCAACCTAAGTTTGAGGAAGAAGATGTGCTTTTGATAGAAAAGATAATTAATGAAAATATGGTCAAAAAGATTCATTTAAAAAGAGATAATGAAAATATAAAATTATATATTGGCGACAAAGAATTAATAAACAAAGATAGAGAAGAGCTTCATCTAAGCACAGGAGAGCAGAATTTTATATCTTTAGCATTTGAACTATTAAGGGCTAAAAGATCAGATGCTGAGATTATCGTACTTGATGACCCAATTTCTAGTTTTGATTCAATTTATAAGAATAAAATAGCATTTATTATAGTTAAATTTTTAGAAAATAAAAAACAAATAATTTTAACTCATAATACTGATTTGATAAAATTACTAGCACATCAAAATAAAAATTGTTTTAATTTATATTTGTTTAACAATGCAAATGAAAATGAGGTTAATGGATTCGTAAAAGTAAACTCAGATGAAAGGGAAATTTTACTATATTTAGATAAATTATTAGATTTATTTAGAAATGATATATTTGAAGAAATTGAAAATGAAGAAATTTTTCTGATATCAATGGTACCGTTTATGAGGGGCTATTCAAAATTAATTGGTAGTGCTGAAGCAGATAATCTATCAAAATTAATGCATGGGTATGAGGATGAAGAAATAAATATAACATCTATTTATCATAATTTATTTGGAGAAAATAAGTTTAAAAATAATTATATTATCTCTGCACAGGATATTATTGGAATAGATATAAAGAGTGTAGAAATATTAAAGAATACAAAATATCCTTTATTAAATAAAACTTTAAAACATAACTTGAATTATCTATATTTAAGAATGCTTGTAGAAGATAATCTAGTTAAATTGTATGAAATAAACACAAGTAAGAAACCAACCTTGGGACAAATTATTAATATGGCATTTTCTAATAATTGCAAAGAGCATGTAGCATATAGAGTATTTTTAAATTCCAAGAAAACTTTGTTAAATGAGTTTAATCACTTTGAAGGTAATATGAATATTTTTGAACCAGCTATTGATATTACAGATAAAGCTCTTGAAAAAGAAAACAATGATATTATTAAATTTTTAGAAAAACTAGAAGAAACACGGATTATTAAATCAGAGGTATTATAATAAGTTAAATCACATTAATGATTCACATAACTCCTAGGAATTACGAGAGTGTACGAGGGAAGTAAAACTGTAATATTTGGAAAAAGAGAATCTATAAAAGATAATATTGCCTGGAACCTATAATGTTACACAAATTCATCAAAGATCATGTAATAAAAATATTTACTGGATATTTAGCATCTTCTAATAATAAACTACAATATTGATGACACCAATATGATTTATTAGTATAATTAAGACCTATGATCCAATTTTACAAGAGTATGAAATTCCTAACAAATAATAGTTATAATAAATAGGGAGTTGTCGGGAAATAGATAGCCAATAAAATCGCCTGGTATATTTTGCCAGGCGATTTTACGTAATCGTACAATAATCTCATGTTTCTTGATATTTTCAAATCCATTAGATTATTGTACGCTTACAATATAGTTGAAGAAGAAAGGTTGAAATCAGAGGAAACGAGAAGATTTATTAATAATTTATTATTTTTAAAAAATTTGTAGAGTTAAATTTTTACATAAAATAAAAGAAAATCCTAGCGGTATTTAAATACTGCTAGGATTTTCTTTTTTACTTACTTTTCAATAAAATGTTTAGACTTATCTATCTATTGATTTCAGGATTATCAGTTCTTCCCACTAAATAATCAATAGATACTTCAAAGTAGTCAGCTATGGCAACTAGCTTTTCTATAGTTGTAGTTCTTCTTCCACGTTCAATATCACTTATGGCAGTATAAGTAAGACCAACCATTTCTCCTAATTCAGATTGTTTGATATTTTTTTGTTTACGCAACATTTTTACGCGTTCAGCAAAAATTTTTTTAGAAAACATGCAAAAACCCCTTGACCTTTCGCCTATCGCGAAGTATAATGTTAGACAAGTACTTTCGCTAAAGGCGAAATTATTTTGTAAAAAAGGTGGTGATAAGATAAAAAACCTATATTAAATTAATCACCAAAATAGCTGTTTTTATACATTTAAACAGCTACAAAAATTATAAGCACTAATTACTTAGCACGTTATCATAAAGTTTGCCCCACAAACTTTATGATAACATTTTACCAAAATTTTTACATTATTACAACTATATTAGTTAGACAGTATTTGAGTAGTGAAATTTCGAATGGTAAACAAAAAAGAGGAGGTATTTTCATGGCAAAAAGGATTAAAGGAAGTACGCCAAAACAAGATGGCTTTAGAGTGCCAGGTGAATTTGAAGAGCATGAGCAATGTTGGATGATTTGGCCTGAAAGACCAGATAATTGGAGACTTGGTGCCAAACCAGCTCAATTGGCTTTTGTTGAAGTAGCAAAAGCTATATCAAAATTTGAACCAGTAACAGTAGTAGCTTCAAAAGCTCAATTTGATAATGCAAGATATATGTTGCCAAGTTATGTAAGAGTAGTTGAAATGTCAAACGATGATGCGTGGATGCGAGATGTGGGTCCAACTTTTCTTGTAAATGATGAAGGAGATGTAAGAGCAGTAGACTGGGCATTTAATGCATGGGGTGGTCTATATGATGGACTATATTTTCCATGGGATCAAGATGATAAGATAGCACAAAAGGTTTGTGAAATTGAGAGAATAGATTCTTATAGGACGCCAAATTTTGTTATGGAAGGTGGGGCAATCCATGTAGATGGAGAAGGGACTCTAGTTGTGGTAGAAGAATGCCTATTAAGTAAAGGAAGAAATCCTCATATGACAAAGGAAGAAATAGAGGAATTTTTAAAAGAGTACTTAAATGTGGAAAAAGTTCTTTGGATACCTAGAGGTATTTATAATGATGAAACCAATGGGCACGTAGATAATATTTTCTGTTTTGTAAAACCTGGTGAAGTGATGTTAGCTTGGTCAGATAACGAAGATGATCCACAATATGAAATTTCTAAAGAAGCTTATGAATACTTAAGTAACGAAACTGATGCTAAAGGTAGGAAACTTAAAATACACAAATTATTAGTTCCAAATCCTCCCGTTACTATTACAGCTGAAGAAAGCGGTGGAATAGATATAATTGAAGGGACATTACCAAGGGAAGAAGGAGATCGTCAAGCTGCTTCTTATGCAAACTTCTATATTGCTAATGGAGGAGTAGTATTCCCATTATTTGGTAACGAAAAATACGATAAATTGGCAGAAGAAACAATTAAAAAAGCATTTCCAGATAGAGAAGTAGTTGGCGTATATTCAAGGGAAATTATTTTAGGTGGAGGAAATATCCACTGTATAACACAACAACAGCCCCTAGGAAAAAAGAAATAGAAATCAAATAAGCTCAACAAATAAATAGACCACATAGAACTTCCTTAATAATTGTATTCTATATTCAAAATCAAAGGAAGTTCTATGATGGTTATTCTTTAAAAACTCTATATATGTATAGATTGGAGGAAATAAAATGGTGGAAAATAATACAAAAGTTAGTTTAAGTGAAATGGTTCTTTTTACTGTATGCGGTATATTAGTTATTGATACTTTTGTAGCACCTGCTATTATAGGTGTGTCTTCGATAACTATTTGGCTATTAACAGCTATATTGTTTTTTATACCTTATGGATTAATTAATGCTGAATTAGGTGCAGCTTATCCAGAAGATGGTGGTATTTTTAATTGGGTTAACCGTGCCTATGGGAGTTTCAGTGCAACATTAGTTGGTTGGTTCTATTGGGTTAATGTAGCAATATGGATGCCAGCAGTATATGTGGCTTTTGCGTATTGGTTTTCTTATGCTTACCTACCAGGTATGCCAAATTGGGCTATGGCACTAATAGCAGTAGTACTTAGTTGGATAACTGTTTTTATTAACATAAGAGGGATAGACGTAAGTGTTAAATTTACAAATCTAGGTGCAGTTTTGAAGGTAGGAATACTTTTAGCATTTGGTATATTTGGTGCTATATATGGGGTTAAATTTGGTTTTAAAAATGATTTCAGCTTAGAAGCTTTTAAACCAACCTTAGATAATACACTCTTATATTCTACTGCTATTGTTTATAATTTCATGGGATTTGAACTTATTAGTGCAGTTGGAAGTAAGATAGATGAACCAGAAAAGAATATTCCCAAAATGACTATACTTGCTGGGATATTAATTGCTGCAATGTATATAGTAGGCACATTTGGTGTTTTAGCTGCTTTACCAGCAAACGAGATAGATACAGTGGATGGTTTTCTATACGCATTGGAAGAATTAACTACTATATTTGGCAGTGCTGGACCTTTTGTATTTAAAGTAGTAGTAGGATGTGCTTTGTATACACTATTAACAAACATGATATCTTGGACTATTGGAGGAACAGAAGTATTGGCAGCAGCAGATTTAGATACAAAGTCTGGTTTATTAGGCCATAAACATCCTAAATATGGAACTGCTGATTATTCATATTACATTTATGGGTTAATATCAAGCTTTCTTGTTATAGTTAACTTTTCTCTTAGTGAAGATGCAAATGCTATATTTTGGACTATACTTGCATTTAGTTTTGTAATATTTTTATTACCATATCTATGGTTATTTCCATCTGCCGTTAAATTAAGAAAGATAGATAAAGAAACTAAAAGACCATATAAAGTACCTGGTGGTGAATTAGGATTGAAAATAGCTGCAACAATAGGGGAGATATTTATAATTGCTGCCATAGGATTCCTCTTTTTACCAGATGATAGCTATAATCTTGCAATATATTATACAACCTTGATTGTTGGTACTATCATTACAGTTTTGATTGGAATACGTCTATATAACAGAGGTAAAAAACAAAAAGTTCAAAATTAACAATTAAGAAGTAGTGGAGGGGAATGTATATGGACAGAAAAAGAATTGTAATTGCACTAGGCGGAAATGCACTCCAATCAGATACAAAAGAATTTTCAGCTTATAAACAGCTTGAAACATGTAAAAAGAGTGTCAAATCAATAGTTGATTTAATAGAAGATGGGCATGAAATAACAGTTGTTCATGGTAATGGACCACAAGTAGGAGAGATCATTTCCGTATATGAACAAGCCCCAAATGTTTCACCAATGCCACTGCCTGAATGTGGTGCAATGAGTCAGGGATACATTGGTTACCATCTACAACAGACAATTAAGGGCGAAATAAATAAAAGGGGCTTAGATAAAGATGTTGTTTCTTTAATTACGCAAGCTGTAGTAGAGGCTAGTGATCCTGCATTTGATAATCCTACAAAACCAATAGGAGCATTTTTCAATGAAGACGATGCAAGAAAACTTAGTAAAATCAAGGGATACACTATGAAAGAGGATGCTGGTAGAGGTTGGAGAAGAGTTGTCGCATCTCCTCAAATAGTAGATATAGTTGAATCAAATGCTATTAAGTGTTTAGTGGAAGCTGGATATATAGTAATTGCTGCAGGTGGAGGCGGAGTGCCTGTTATAGATAAAGGAAATGGAGTATTTGAGGGCGTACCTGCTGTTATTGATAAAGATTTTGCTGCAGAGAAAATTGGAGAAATAGTCGATGCTGATGTACTTATAATACTTACTGCTGTAGAAAAAGTATATATAAACTTTAATAAACCAGAACAAAAAGGTTTAAGTGAGTTAACAGTAGATGAAGCTAAAAAATATATGAGAGAAGGACATTTTGCTGCCGGGTCCATGTTACCTAAAATACAAGCAGCAATAAAATTTGTTGAAAGTAAACCGGAAAGAATGGCTATCATTACTTCTTTAGAAAATGCAAAAGAAAGTTTAAATGGAAACACAGGTACATTAATTAAAAAGTAAAAAGCAAATTTCAATTTAAAAATAAAATATTTTATTAGATATAAAAATATTGATACTGGATTTGAATTTTTAAGATAAGCAAATTAAAAAATTCTAAAATATATTAGAAAACATATAGGAGGTATTGAAAATGAAACTACCATCATCAAGTGCAACTAATTTAAATAAAAAAAATTTAAAACATATGATTACACTAAATGATTTTACAAAAAAAGAAATTGATGACATGCTAGAATTAATGAGTTTATTGAAAGATGCAAGAAAGGATAATGCAATTCCACAGTTATTTAAAAATAAAACAGTAGCAATGATTTTTGAGGCAGGTTCAACACGTACAAGAGTATCTTTTGAAACAGCTGCAACATTATTAGGAGGACATGCTATATTTTTATCACAAAGAGATATTCATTTAGGAGAAAAAGAATCAATTGAAGATACTGCACGTGTATTGTCGAGAATGTGCGATATTATAGTTGCTCGAACTAATAGTGGAGAAACAACTAAGGCATTAGCTAAAGTATCAACAGTACCAGTAATAAATGGACTTGATTGCGTATATCACCCTACTCAAATGTTGGCAGATCTTTTTACAATCAAAGAACATATGCAGGGAAAAGATCCATCTGATATAACACTAGCGTTTATGGGCGATGCAACAGATGTATGCCGTTCATTGTTATTGACATGTACAAAATATGGAATTAATTTTAAGCAAATTGGTCCTAAAAAATATCATATGGAAGAAAAATGGCTAAAGCTTGCTGATAAAAACTGTGTAGAATCTGGAGCTACCTATGAAATTACAGAAGATATTTCAAAAGTTTCAGAATGCAATATAATTTATGGAGATAGTTTTTATTGGACTACTCAATTGGATGAAAAAGAAGAGAGATTAGCTGTGTTTATGCCAGATTATGTAATTACAAAAGAATTGTTAGATAGTGCAGCACCAGATGCTATACTTATGCATTGTTTACCAGCCAATGATAAGGAAGAAATTACACGTGAATCATTAGAGGGAGAACGCAGTGTAGTATTTGATCAAGCAGAAAATAGGTTAACTGCACAGATGGCAATACTAGTTTATTTTACCCATAAATATGATATAAAGCCTGTTCATGAAACATTAAATTATCATAAATATAAAATTTATTCTTTATTAAAGAGGATTTAATTTTTTAATGATGAAAACAGGTAGCCTATTTGATTTTCTATTTAGTATTATCTATGGATACCTTATATAAAAAATCACCTATGATTATTTATCTCATAGGTGATTTTTTATGCAAAAATATTATTTACTATTTAAATTTATTTTTTAATAGTAACATTTTGTAACTAAAGGGATTTAATATAATAGGAGGTGAAATAAATGAATTATAAAATTCAGCATATTCCCTTTAGTGAAGGGAAAAGGCCAGGAATAAAAATAAATCCTAAATACATCACCATTCATTCTACTGCCAATGAAAAATCCTCAGCTCAAAATGAAAGGGATTGGCTGGTAAATCTCTCTAACAATAGAATTGCTAGTTGGCATATAGCAGTAGATGAAAAGGAAGCAATAGAAGCTATCCCCCTAGATGAAATTGCATACCATGCTGGGGACAAAATAGGAAATAATTTATCCATAGGCATAGAAATTTGTGAAAGTGGCAACAGAGAAAAAACATTAAAAAATGCTGCAATATTGGTATCTGATATCCTTTATAGAAAAGGTTGGGACATGGATAGATTGAGAAGACATTTTGATTGGTCAGGGAAAAATTGTCCAAGAATATTTAACTACAATAATTGGGAAGGCTGGACTAAATTTAAAAGGGATGTTTCATTAGAACTTAATAAAATAAGTGTTAGTCCTTGGGCTAAAACTCCTTGGGATTGGGGAGTTAAAGAAGGAATAATAGATGGTAAAAGGCCTAAGGATTTTGCAACAAGGGAAGAAGTAATAACCATTATTTATAGATTTAAAAATAAAATAGATAATATAAAATAAAAAGAAAACAACAAATTCTAACTATTATTTTTGCAGACTTTGCACATTAGAACATATTTTCAAAGGGGGATTTATTATGACCATAATAAAGGATTCTTATCCATTAGTATTAGATAGAAAATTAGCATGTATAATAGGATTAAATGAAGCATTGATACTGGGACAGATCCACTATTGGCTGGAAAAAAATAAGGAATATAATAGGAATTTTCATGAAGGTATATATTGGACATACAACACCATAAAGGATTGGCAAGAGGAGTTTCCCTTTTGGAGTGAATCTACCATAAAGAGGATATTTAAGAAATTGAGAGATATGGAATTAATAATTGTGGATAATTTTAATGCATATCAAATGGATAGAACATTGTGGTATTCTATTGATTATGAAAAGCTA
>JAPXKQ010000033.1:0-25410 GCA_033809995.1 Tissierellaceae bacterium | reverse complement strand
GCCTGTGATCCTCCACCAGATTGGAAACTAAAATAATCCATCCCAGATATTTCCCTCATCATTAAATCAGTTTTATATATAATCTCCAGTATCCCTTGTGTAGTACTTACATCTTGTAATGGATGTAAGCCAGCTATTTTATCGTTATTTGCTAATTTGTCATTAATCTTGGGATTATATTTTACAGTACAAGTACCTTGACCTATTTCAACATTTATATCTCCACCCAATGTTTCCTGGGATAGTCTTAAGTAATGCATTAAAATTCTTTTTTGATTTATTTCAGGTAATTTAGGTAGTCCATTTCTTTTCATATTGCTAGGTAGTCTTGATATTCCATCTCCTACCTGGTCTACTATCTCTTCCTCAGCCTTAGGTACTAATACTCCCCTTTCTCCCTTTTTGCTTAGTTCAAATATTATAGGTTCATTCCATCTTGCCTGATGGAAATCTCTAACTCTGGAACTTCTAACAATTCGCTTCATAATATCATCCTTTCTTTATTACTATTCGAGTATTTCCCTAAGCCCATTAACTAGAGTATCAATATCTTCTTTTAAATGAACTTCAGTAACACAATATAATGCAATCTGCCCCAGTTCAGGGAATTCTCCCGATAAATCCTTACCTCCAAAGATTCCTTTTTCTAATAAAGCTTTATTTATTTCCGAAACAGTCTTATTAGTGTCATTGAAATCAACTACAAATTCTTTAAATCCAACACTATTAAATCTAGAACCTTTAACCCCTTTAATCTTGGATATTTCTTCAATTGCATACTGGGATTTTTGTAATATATTTTGTCCTAATTCAAACATCCCTTTAGGTCCCATTAATGAAAGATAAACTCCTGAAGTTATTCCTAATAAAGCTATTTGAGTACCAACATATTCCTTTCCTTTTTCTCTCAAGTTTCCAAAGGAAGTTCTTTCATATGCAATATCTCCAAAACCATATTCCCCTTCTTTAATGGTAGGAGCTATACCAAATAATCTTGATGGAAATTCCATAACAAATTTCTCATCATTCTTAGTTGATATAAATCCTGATTGATTACCTCCATAACTCATATGCATACCTAAAGGTTGTAAATCTCCACAGATTATATCAGCACCATAAGAAGTAGGCGGTGCCAATACTCCAAGGCTACTTGGATCGACTCCAACAACTGAAATAGCACCCATATCATGGGCAATTTTAGAAATTTCTGTACCTTGATCTTCAATAAAGCCTAAATATGAGGGATTCTCAAAATATATAGCTGCAGTTTTATCTGTTATTTTCGACTTCAAGTCTTCTAAATCCACTTTTCCAGTTTCTTTATCATAATCAACTAAAATAAGTTTTACTCCTGGATCACAGTAATTTTCCATTATGGAAAGTCTATCTTTACAAATAGTTCCAACCACTAAAGCTTCTTTTCTGTTGGTAATTCTTGATGCCATTCTTAAAGATGTGGCTGCTGCTTGTCCCCAGTCAAAAGTAGGCACATTTACCACTTCCATATCCAAAAGTTCTGCAACTAAAGACTCGTATTCAAAAAGTGTTTGAAATCTTCCATGGTCATTATATGGTTCCCCAGCATAAGCAGTTAGAAATTCAGACCTATTATTTATTTCATCACAGATAGCTGGAACATAATGTTGCCAACAACCTGCACCTAAGAAGTTTAGATATTCATTTGAGGATGTATTTTTACCTAATAATTTATTGATTCCTCTTTTTAATTCATATTCAGAACCATATGGCTTTGGTAAGTTCATCTTACCTTTGAACTTTAGCTCTTCTGGTATTTCACAGTGTAAATCTTCCAAGCTATTTAATCCTAATTCCTTTAACATCTCTTTTTGAACATTCTCATTGGAATTAGGAATATATGGATGATTTTTAAATCCACGCATTATCATAAAATAACCTCCTAAATATTTCTATTATGTCTATAAACGTCTTCCCCAATAGTATGACTAAATAGACTATTAAAAACCTATTCTAGATGCATCGTTTAATATGATACGACCTTACGTTTTAAATATGATAGTTTTTATCCCTCCTTATAGAAATATCTGATTATGCTTTTCTACGTTGCATTATTTATGCCAAAATAATTAAATCAATAAATTATTTATTTACAGACTTATAACATTATAAATCACGGCTTTACCTCGATAAATATTTACTAAGTTAAATTGGATATGATATAATAAAGCTAAATAAATGTCAGTCTAGTCAATATATATGACATATATGTCACATAAGGAGAGATATGAATGGTAGAATTAAAAAATATTAAACCTAGTCTTACAAATATAATTACAACTATGGGAAATTTAACAAATATGGAATTTGCAATATTTAATACAAAATCCCAACTAGTATCTAGTACACAAGTATATTTGCAAAGAAAAGGTAGCAACGTCCACTCTGCATCAATTGATGAAGTTTTGGAGCAAGGAAATGTTGTTGTAAATAAACCAGGTTATATGAAATCTTGTATAGGATGCAGATTTGTAAACAATTGTCCTTCTAGCATTGAAATACTATCCTGTATCAAACTTAATGGAACCCCTATTGGAGTAATTAGTCTTACCTCGTTTACACAAGAAGGGCATAATATGATAGAAAATAATATTAGAAACTATTCTGAAATATTGGAGGATATTTCAAATTTAATCACTATGTATGCCTTTAATGAAAATTCGAAAATGGACACTTATATATTACATAAAGCATTAGATTTGATAGTGTCTGATTCAAATTATAGTAAAATACTTATCAATGAAAAAGGTTTGTTAATCCATTGGGATAAGGGTATACAAGACTTATTCTCCTATTGTGACTTATATACTCAAACAATCCACCAAATGTTTCCACCAGAGATAAACAATTGGATATTCTCAAATAAGGTTTCAAGTAAAAGATATTTAAATCTTGAAAATATAAAAGGTATATTACATACATTTCCTATTAAAATAGAAGGAGAAATAGCTGGCTATCTTTTAAAAATCGAAAAAAATCTTAATAAAAAAGATGATAACAATCAATTAAAAAATTATATGGATTCAATTATTTCTGGAAATACTCAAATTGACAGAATAAAAGAAAAAATTTTAAGATTAGCAGATTCTCCTTCTTCAGTATTAGTAACAGGTGAAACAGGTACTGGAAAAGAGATGATAGCTAGGGCAATTCATTATAGTAGTAATAGAGCAGGAAATCCATTTGTGCCCATCAACTGTGCAAATATTCCTGAATCCTTATTTGAAAGTGAATTATTTGGTTATGAAGAAGGAGCATTTACAGGTGCTAAAAAGGGTGGAAAAGCTGGTTTATTTGAAATGGCAAATGGAGGTACCATATTTTTAGATGAAATCGGAGAATTAACATTATATCAGCAAGCAAAATTATTGCGGGTCTTACAAGAGAGTTCCATTCAAAAAGTAGGAAGCGTAACAAGTATCCCCCTGGATATTAGAATAATAGCTGCAACAAATCGTGATTTAGAGTCGATGATTAAAGAGAAAACCTTTAGGAAAGATCTATATTATAGAATAAATGTTATCCCTATTAATTTACCACCTCTCTCAGAGAGACAAGGGGATATCCCCTTATTAGTTGAGCATTTTATTAAAAAATATAATAAAAAATTAGATAATAGTATAAACTCAATATCAAAAGAAGCGTTGGATTTATTAAAACTCTATCCATGGCCAGGAAATATTAGAGAGTTAGAAAATACTATTGAATATGCCATCAATATGGAATATGAAAAAGACATTCAAGTTGATAGTTTGCCAAATAGAATTAAGGATTATAGAATATGCACACAAGGATATAAGGATTTAATTCTTGAAAAGGAAGTTGAATTAATATTAAATACCTTGGATAAAAATGGCTGGGATTCAAAAGGAAAGATAAAAACTGCAGAAGAATTAGGGATTAGTTTAAGAACATTATATAGAAAGCTAAAAGAATATAATGAGATGAATAAAAATCAAATGGAATAGACGAGGAAAACTCCTCGTCCTTTTCATACCCTAATATCATTATCATTTATGACCTGCAAAGTTGCATTTATCTCCCCACCCAAAACTACCAAAACACAACTTATATAAATCCAAATCAAAAATACCATTATACCCCCCAAGGTTCCATAACTTTTAGTATAGCTGCCGTAATTATTCATATAGTATGAGAATATTAATGATATAAGAACCCATCCTAATGAGGCAAAAGCTGCTCCAGGAAGTGTATCTATGAACTTAATCCTAATGCCCTTTTTTACTGATGGTGCAAATTTATATAGTAAGGAAAATATAATTAACATAAGAAAAAATGGGACTAGTACCTTTAGTATCTTCCATATAATTACAGCTGGTATCGTATAGCTAGTAAATATCCTTCTAACAATCACTTCACCAGTAACCAATATAGAAAAAGCTACTAAAAGTATTATATACATGCCAATTGCGAATACTATTGATATAGTTTTTAATTTCAGAAATGGTCTTAATTCATCAAGATCATACGCTTTATTAATAGCCCTAATTACAGACATAATCCCACTAGAAGCTGATATTATAGCTGTAATAGCACCAAATGATAACAAGGTCAGATTGCTCCTTTCTATTATTTCTATTGTTAAATCATATAAGATTTTTTGCGTTTGAAAGGGCAATGGAGACAATAGCCTTTCAAGTACGTTTGCATCAGCCAATGGAGTATATCTTATCAAACTTAAAAAGAATATTAAAAAAGGAAATATTGATAAGGTAATATAATATGTGAGCTGTGCACCTATTGCCGTTACATCGTCATCAAAATACCTGTATACTAATTGATCTAAAAATTTGAACCATTTTTCATCTTTATATTTTAACTTTAGTAAATCTAAAATTTTTCTCAAGCTCTCACCTCGGGTTATTTCTTAAATATATATTTACCTTAAACTAGTTTAGTTATTAAAAATAATTTGGCAAACAATTTTGAATTGTTAAAATCTTCACGCTCGTAATTTAATATACTGTATTGTATAATTAAATAAATTAATAATTTGAAGGGGTGTAGTTATGATAGTAGGAGTACCAAAGGAAATAAAGGCTCAAGAAAATAGAGTTGCACTGACTCCAGCAGGTGTTGATGGACTGGTACGTGCAGGTCACAGGGTTTTAGTAGAAACAAAGGCTGGATATGGTGCGGGATTTCTAGATGAAGATTACGCTTCACATGGTGCAGAAGTAATTGATAACGCAGCTGATGTTTGGAATCAATCAGAAATGATTTTGAAGGTTAAAGAGCCTTTACAATCTGAATATCAATATTTCAGAAAAGACCTTATAATCTTTACCTTCTTACACCTCGCAGCAGAACCAGAATTAACAAAAGCCTTGATAGAATCACAAACTGTAGCTATAGCTTATGAAACAGTTCAAAAAGAAGATAAATCTCTTCCACTTCTTACTCCAATGAGTGAAGTTGCTGGACGTATGTCTGTTCAAGAGGGATCAAGATATCTATCTAAGATTCATGGTGGAAAAGGAGTTCTTCTAGAAGGTGTCCCAGGAGTACCACCAGCACACGTTGTAGTCATAGGTGCAGGAATAGTAGGTACGGGTGCATTAAGGACTGCTGTAGGACTTGGTGCTAGGGTTACTGTACTAGATGTTAATGTTGATAGGCTAAGATATCTAGGAGAGGTATTTATGGCTAGAATCGAAACTCTATACTCCAACCATTATAATATTAAAGAAGCAGTAAAATCAGCAGATTTAGTCGTAGGAGCAGTTTTGATACCAGGTGCAAAAGCGCCTAAGCTTGTTACAGAAGATATGGTAAAAGAAATGAAACCAGGCGGAGTTATAGTTGACGTTGCAATAGACCAAGGAGGTTGTATTGCAACTATTGAAAAACCTACTACTCATGCTAATCCTATCTTTGTAAAACACGATATCATACATTATGCAGTAGCAAATATCCCTGGAGCTGTACCAAAGACATCTACATTAGCATTGACCAACGTTACTTTAGGATATGCACTTAGAATTGCTAATAAGGGCTGGAAACAAGCACTTAGGGAAGATCCATCATTAGCTAAAGGAGCAAATGTTGTTAACGGAAAAATAACATATAAATCAATAGCAGATACATTTGATTTGCCATATACACCTATAGAGGAATTATTGGAGTAAGGGTACGCAGCAGAATGACAATATACGTAATTAAAAACCGTGGATTAAATTTTCCACGGTTTAATTATTTGCTTTGGCATCCTTTAGATTTTCAATTATAATAAATAGCGTTGCAATGGATACTGAAATAGCCGTTAAAATAAAAGGCATCATACTACTTATATTGTAAGCAAAGCCTGCAATGATAGAGCCAAACATTTCTCCCAATGCCTTTACTGCATTATAAATACCAGACATAAGCCCTATGTCATTTTGGTGTCCATGTATAGCGAAATTCTGTAATATAGGAACCAATATAGTGTGTAAAGTAAAGAATACTAAGTTCCATATCATAAATGGATAAAAGGAAGTATTTAATATTATCATAATTGCGGAAAGTGTTAATAAGGATAATAAACCTATTAAGGATTTCTTTATATTTGTATTTCTTATTAAATATACATTGATTGTGAGATTTGCAATAAGTCCTATAATCCCAGTTATTGCTTTCCAAATCCCATTTACAATAGGCTTTAGGTTTAATCGTTCTTTTAGATAATAATTAAAAGCATTTACGTTGCTACCAGATGCTATATAGCTGAAAAAAGTAATAATTAAAAATATTATTATCCATGAACTAAAGATTTCCTTTGACTTTTTAGCATCTCTTAATATATCCCAGATAAATACAACCTTTGAATCTTGTTTGCCCTTTGTTTCTTCATTGGTTTCTCCAACTATAAATCTAAATCCCAAACTGACTAATAACATAAGAATACCTTGAATTATGAATACAACTTGCGGTGAAAAATATCCCAATGCTCCACCAATTAAAAAACCAATAGCAAAGGATACTGACATAAGTGCTGAGTAATTTGCCATTGCTACACTTCTATTTTCAGGTTCACTAGTATCTACGATAGCAGCCATTAGACCTACACTATAACCTCCACTTGCAATACCTGCAGTTGCTCGAAAAAACATAATACCCCAAAAAGATGTTACAAATGCAAAACCAATCTGACTTAATCCATAAATAAACGTAGATAGTGTTAAAGTTTTTATTCTACTATTATTATCTCCCCAGCTGCCCCATATGGGAGCTGTTAAAAAACTTGTAAATACCATCATCGCATAGGATGTCCCAAAAATATGATTAGGTAACCCCAAGCTTGTAAAATAAGTTGGGGTTACTGGATGATGAAAATTGCTTATTATCCATACAAATGAACTAAATAGCATTACTTTGTAAAACTTTTTCTTCAATGCATAACCTACCTTCATATCATATTGAGCAAGGGCTATATCCGCAATCTTGACATTCAGCACAGCCACCAGAGTGATTTAACTTACCACCACACATTGGACATGTATCTGGGTCTTCCTTCAATTGTTCAGCAGCCAATTGATCAATTTCTCTTTGAAGTTCATCAATCCTGTCAAGTCTACTAGTTTTAGTCTTGTTAGAAATTAGAATCCCACTTCTTGCACAACCGTCCCGATATATCGTTATACCCTTTAAGCCCTTCTCCCATGCATAAATATATAAATCTTCTACTTCCTCTATTGTAAATTCATTTGGTACGTTAACAGTAGAAGATATACTAGCATCAATATATTGCTGCCATGTAGCTTGTACTTCAATTCTATCCCTGTAGTCTAAATTTGATGTTGTAACAATAAATTCTGGCAAATCTTCTTCTCTATATATCGCATTATTATCCATATATTCTTTTATTATTGGAGTAAATACTTTATAATAGGTATCCTCATGGTGCAATGATTCGGATTTTCTAGTATAAGCTACTTGGAATATTGGCTCTACACCATTACTACATCCAATTAATGTTGAAATACTTCCTGTAGGAGGAATAGTTAACAACTGGCTATTTCTAAGACCATATTCTTTAACCAATTCTAATACATCTTCATCTGCATTTGATAATAAGAATGGTGAATTTAATACAGCTTCATCATTGTATCTAGGGAATGGACCATACTTTTTAGCAAGTAATGCTGATTGTCTTAATGCCTCATTAATCATAGTTCTACCAATTTGGTGAATTAAACTTATTGATTCACAACTACCATATTTAATACCAAGCTTTATAAACATATCAGCTAGTCCCATAATTCCTAAACCAATTTGTCTTAACTCCTTAGACATCTGTCTTTGTTGTGGTAGTGGGTGCATATTCATGTTTTCATCTAAAACTTCATTTAGATATATGACACCATTCTGGACCATCTCGGAGAACTTTTCAAATTGAAACCTAGCATATTTTGTGAATGGGTTTTTTACAAATTCACTAAGATTTATTGAAGCTAAATTGCAGCTTCCAAATGCAGGTAATGTCTCTTCAGCACATGGATTTACCCCTGCAAATTGAAAGGTACTATCTTCACTCATTAAATGCCATGAATTAATTCTATTTGTATAAAGAATCCCTGGTTCTGCCATATTCCAATTATTCTTAGCCAGTTTTCTAAATAAATCTCTTGCTTTAATTGTTCTACTTATCTCTTCACCAGTTGATTCAACTTTAAAATATAGTTCATATTCTCCATCATTTTTAACCGCTTCCATAAACTTATCGTCTATATTTACTGAAATATTTGCATATGTTACCTTACTTAAATCATTTTTTACATCGATAAAATCCTCAATATCTGGATGGATTACATCTAGATTTAGCATCAAGGCACCACGTCTGCCCCTCATACCAATAAGCCCTGTGACCATTGAATAAAGATCCATAAAGGAGACTGCACCTGTAGTTGTACTTGCTGCATTATTAACTCTTGCTCCCTTTGGACGAAGTTTAGATAGTGTAAGTCCTACGCCACCACCATAAGAATATGTCCTAGCAAGATATTTTGCTGTATCGAATATTGATTCGATGTTATCATCAACCTTTGGCATTACATAGCAATTGGAAAGTGTGATTTTCTTACCATATTTATCAAGTCCTCTACCAGCCAGTATTCTTCCTGCTGGCATAAACTTCTTATCCTTTATAGCCTTTTTTATCGGATTATTCCCGCCACTTACTCTTTCTAGGAAATCTTCAAAAGTCTCAGCATCATATCTATACTTCTTCTCATAGATATCCCTTTGCAAATCTGTCATATTCCAGCCTTGTTCCCTGAGTTTTGCTCTTTCTTCCCTATAAATAATATATTTTCTAGCAACTTCGGGTCTGTGTTTCATTAACTGAATTTCTACGAAGTCTTGAATTTGTTCTATGTTAACAACACCTATGTTTATAAATTCATTGATTGTATCATTAGCAATTTGTTTAGCTAATTCTTCATCTGCACCTTTCTCTGTCTCCCTCATAGCCTTTAAAACAGCTATTTCAATTTTCTCCTTTTCAAAGTCAACAACCTGACCATTCCTCTTTTCAACCTTTAACACAAAAGCACCCCCACTAATTTCATTGCACAATATATGGTATGTCTTTTTATACCCAATACTATATATATACAATCTATCATATATTTATTTTATATACAAGAAGGAATTTGTAATATCTTGTTGAAAAAAGCAATATCACAAAAAATAATAAGGGGACACACCTCTCTAAAATTGGGTTTATTTACCCTGGAAATATGTCCCCTAAACTTGATTTAATCCTCTAATAAACCTATTTCTCTAAAGTGCTTACCTACTTCATCCCTTGTCTTTTCTCGTAAATAACTTCCACATCTTTGTGTCCAATTATTCCCCTCTTGCCCATCTGTTCTTTCAAGGTAATAATTACTCATAGTTTCATTATACTCATCAATAAGCTCTCTGTCTTTACTTTCATCATAAAAGTCTACTTTTCTAATTATACCTTGGGGTAATCTTGGTTTAATTTCTGGATTATCATCTGGATAGCCCATGCACAATGCAAATAATGGATATACTAATTCAGGTAATTTGAATTCTTTAGATACACTTTCAACATCATTTCGTATACCACCGACAAATACACCGCCTAATCCTAAACTTTGTGCTGCTATTAAGGCTTTCATTGCAGCTAATGCAGCATCTATTGTTCCAATTGTAAATTGCTCAGTATTTTTAAATACCTTTGGATTAACATCATCATAATAAATCTTACCTCTGTGAAGGTCTCCACAGAACAGTAAAACTAATGGAGCTTTTATAACCCAATCTTGCCCACCAGCTGCATTAGCAAGGAATTCCCTTTTCTTTTTATCCTTTACTTCTATTATGGTATAAGCTTGAAAATGACTTGATGTAGGTGCCATTTGAGCACAAGAGACGATTTTCTCTATCATTTCATCTGAGATAGGCTTATCTTTATATTTTCTAATAGATCTATGATTTAATAACATTTCTATCGTATCGTTCATTAAAAAATCCTCCTAAGTAATAGTCATTTATATTTTACCCAAAGGAGGATTTTAGTATCAATTAACTTTCTATTTTAATTTTAACGTGCTATTTTTTACATCTTCCATAAATGGAATTGAAGTCTCTGCACCTTTCTTAGAAACTGAAATAGCTGCAGCAAGGGATGCAAGTCTTAAAGATTCTTTTACATCATAACCCTGTGCTATACTTCCAATAAAATATCCAGTAAATGTGTCTCCTGCACCTGTAGTATCAATAACTGGTACCTCAAATATTCCATGTTCAACAGTAAAATTCTTATACCTATATATTGCCCCTTTTTCTCCTAAAGTCAATACTATTTTTGCTTCAGGATATTTAGAGCTTAAAGATTCAATAAGTAGATGATTTGGGGCATGTCCACATATCTCTGATGCCTCAACCTCATTTAGCATAAAATAATCTACATAATCTAATCTAAGAGAGTAAATTTTTTCATTCATAGGTGAAGGGTTTAACACTATTATAAGTCCTTTCTTATGTGCTTCTTCTATTATATAATCAAGTAAATTAATTTCATTTTGAAGAATTATAAAATCTCCTTTTGAAAAGTTTAAAAGAGTACTGTCTACTTGTTCTTTGGTAATCATCTGATTAGTACCACCATAAAGCAAGATACAATTTTGCCCTTCTTTGTCCACTTGGATTACCGCGTGCCCTGTAGGTACTCCATCATATAATTTTATATGGTCCGTATTAACTTTATTCATATTAAGAATATCAATTAATACCTTTCCATCAGACCTTCCCACTGCTCCTGCATGGTATACTGTTACTCCTGAACGTGCAATTGCAATAGATTGATTCAACCCTTTCCCGCCATAAAACTCCTGTCGAGAGATGGATGAAATAGTCTCACCCGGTCTTACAAAGTGATCTACAGTATATACAAAATCAAGGTTTAAAGATCCAAAATTTAGTATTTTCATTTTGTACCTCCTCGTATGTCTATAAGCACTAACTTGTTGCCCTAGTATTGCTACAATTGACATTGTCTTTTTAAAAAATTATAATAACATTCTATCGATTTAAAATACTCTTTTAAGCTAAGTTTTTCATTTGGTTTATGAGCTTCACTGCTTTCCCCAGGTCCAAACAATACTGTAGGGATATCATAATCCCTTAAAAATATTGATGCATCGCTAAAAAAATTTGTCCCTATTAAATCTGGTTCTGTTTTACAAACATCTTTTATAGAATTCGACAATGACTTTACTAATATATGTTGTGAATCGATTTCAACTGCCATTCGATCATTTAGTACAGAATATGATATTTCTAACCCTTCATAAATATTTTCAAGCTCTCTTATTATCTCATCTACATTATTTAAATATCTTTTATGGTTTATGCTTGGGATAGTTCTAATATCTAGAGTTAATTTGCAGACATCAGGAACCATATTAGATTTTACACCTGCATTTATTTTAGTCAAAGTACATGTAGGTTTTGATAGATACTTATGACCTTCATTACCAAATATATTTTTAATTTCTTCAACCAATTTAAAAGAAATCTCAGCAGAGTTTAATCCTTCCCATGGGTATGCACCATGGGATGTCTTTCCAATCGCAGTAATCTCCAGCCATAAAGTTCCCTTTGAGGCTACGGAAATGGAATTCCCCGTAGGTTCTCCTATTATTAATTTACCTACATCAGCCATAATACCCTTCTCTAAAGCTGCCTGTGCTCCCAACCCCAAGAACTCTTCATCTGCTGTCCCAAGAAATATTATATCATTTTTGGGCAATATTTTTTCCAATGCAAAGCTTTTAAAAGCGTATAGTGCAGAACATAAACCACCCTTCATATCACTGGACCCCCGCCCGTACAACATACCATCTTTAATAAAAGCCTTATTCGGAGGGTTTGTCCATCCATCTAAGCTTCCAAAGGGGACAGTATCCAAATGACCATTTAGCATCAATGCATTTCCGCTTTCGGAGCCTTTAATCCTTGCAAGCACATTCGCCCTTCCCATCTGAAATTCGTGTACCTCAACTAAACATCCCAAATCACTTAAATAAGAGGCAATAAAGTCCGCCAAGATTTTTTCATTTCCAACAGGATTTACAGTTGTTATATTAATTGTATTTATCAACAGTTCTAAAGCTTCCTTTTTTTGAAATTCAGAAAGATAATTTGACAAAGCTATCACCTCTTATTTGAAATTTTATTTTGTTAAATAGTCTAATAAACCTTTCCACAATTCATCATAAAACTCCCAATTAACAAATTCAGGAGAACCCCAATGAGGAGCACAATCAGAAGTAAATACAGCTGATTTGCCCTTCCCAAAATTTCCTACAGCAATAAACGGATCCCCTCCGATTGTTGCAAGTACTTCTCCTGTTTCAATTGCCTTCGTCTTATTATACCCTAAGAAATGAGGCCATTCTTTAGGTAATCCTTCAATAGCTTCATGTTCTTTAACAGTAACGGGTACTATTCCTTCTGGATGTTCTGCTCTATCATCGATATCAAGACATTTAACTGGAAGTATATCCTTAATTGAAGTTTGACCGTACCTTGTCTTAGCATCAATACCAGTAAAGGACATATATCCTCCTATCATTAGGAATGAACCTCCTCCATTTACATAATCCTTAATTAGATCACATCTGTTTGGAGTTTTCATACCTTTTACAAATGTTCTATAAGGTAAAAGAAGTGTATTTGAACCTATATCTGATAAAATTACACAATCATACTTACTTATCTCTTCCATGGTTGTAGGAAATTTTTCTGGAGCTACATGGTTTGGTAAATAGTCAACTTCATATCCAGCCTTTTCTATAGCTTTTTTAATAAACCCTACACCTTCTTCATAAACAGTAGTATAAAATGTGTCAAAACCCTTAACATGGGTAGTATAGCTCATCCAGGATTCCCCTGCTATTAATACTTTCTTTGTCATTAATATTCCTCCTCGTATTTATCTATTACACCAATCTAGTATCAATTGTGCATAAATTAATATTGCATCTAGATATTGTTCTAGTTCAATATATTCATTTGCCGCATGGCACTCTTGTTGCCTTCCAGGACCATATTGTAATGTTGGACATCCAGCTATATTTTTCCATATTCTAGAGTCGCAACCTGCTGGAGAGCCAACTATTTTTAAGTCTTTATTTGTAGCTATTTTATAAGCATCTTTAAAGGATTCCACAAAATCATGTTCTAGTTCCATTTCAAATGATCCACCTGCTTGATATATGGAGATTTTAGGTTTGTTATCCTTTAACCATTCGTCACCTTCACAGCATCTATAAATTGCATTGGTATATTCGCGAACTACATCATCATGATTCATTCCCGGTATATAGTGAACACAAGTAGAAAATGAACAATAGTCAGCTACTGTAGATCCAGCAGTGCCTCCTTCAATTACTCCAACATTTGATGTTGGTGATGGTAAAAGTCTATGTCTATGAGTCATCAACCATTTATGTTCAAGTTCATCTATAGCATTCATAATCTTTACAGCCTTTTCTATCGCACTTACACCTAACCATTTAGAGCCTGAATGAATTGCTAAACCTTTTATTTCCACCTTGAAGAATACAAATCCCATATGTGCAGCAATAAGCTGATAATCAGTAGGCTCGCAAACCACAACTGAATCAGCCTTTTGTCCATTCATAGCTGCTGCAATAGAGCCATTACCTCCACCTTCCTCATCAATTACAGAGGTAATAATGACATCCCCTGGTAATTGAATTCCAGCATCCTTTAAAAGCTCCACTGCCATTGTAGATGCCATAAGTCCACCTTTCATATCACATACTCCAAGACCATACATCTTACCATCCTTTATAGTAGGCTCATGAGGTGGAGTATTCCACAGGCTAATGTCCCCTGGAGGCATAGTGTCAACATGTCCATTGAACATAATGGATTTACCCCCGTTACCCTTGAATCTTGCATATACATTGTACCTATCATCATAATTATGTCCAGGGTTTCCTTCTTTAAATTCTTTAATGCTTTTTTGGATAACTTCCTCTGTTACTTGATCCTTTGTGACAGTTGCCCCCATTTTATTAAAGAGATTTATTAGATAATCTTGTCCTTCCTTCTCCAAACCTCCAAGAATTCCATGACCAATGTCCTGAGTATCTATAGCCACAAGATTTGCCAGATGTGATATATACTTATCTTTATTTTCCCTTAGGGTAGTCCTCAATTTTTCAATCATTTAATTTAACCCCCAATTTTGGATTAATTATATAACCTTATGCACTCTTCAACTATGTCCCAATATTTCTCTACATCAAGTTTTACTGCAACCAGTGAATTTGGTTCATTCTTAGTCGTATTGAAATAGTCGCAAAGAGTACGTCCATAACATTTTTCAGATCTTATTTCTACCTCTGTGTACATAGGTTTTACTTCAATACAGCTTGGATCAATAAGATAAGCTATACATGTAGGATCGTGAAGTGGACCACCTTCCCAGCCAAATACTTTCTTTTGTTGTTGTCCAAAGAATCTCATTAAATCTGCAAATAGATGGGCAGCTTTTGTGCCAATCTTCTCCATTCTATCAACTATAGAAGGATAGCATAGTGCTTGTCTTGTTAAATCTAATCCCATCATAACTATAGGTCTTCCTGATGTAAATACTACATATGCTGCCTCAGCGTCAGCTAAAATGTTAAATTCTGCTGCTGGTGTCATATTTCCTAATTGATATGCTCCACCCATAAGAACTATTTCTTTAATCTTATCTACTATCTTTGGTTCCATACGCATTGCCATTGCAATATTAGTTAATGGTCCAGTAGGTACTAGAGTAATATCTCCATCTGAAGCCATTAGAGTATCAATTATAAATTGGACAGCATGTTTACCTTCTTCTTTTCTTGTCAAAGGCTCAAATACTGGGCCATCAAGTCCTGTCTCTCCATGGATATCATCTGCGATTACTTGTTTAGCTCTTACCATTGGAATGCCACAGCCTCTATAAATAGGTACATCAATATTTAAATGTTGGCAAACATTTAATGCATTTCTTGTAGTCTTATCTAAAGTCTGATTTCCAGCAACAATTGTAATTCCAAGTAAATCTATCTTTGGATGTTTAGCTGCCATCATAATAGCCACTGCATCATCATGTCCTGGGTCACAGTCTAATATTATTTTTCTTTTGTCCATCTTTACAGCTCCTTTATAATTAATTTTTATATATAGTTATATAGTTAATGAACTTTTCTTCTTTTCTTCCTTCTTTGCATTACTCCATAGTGAAACTGCAAGTACTGCCACTGTAATTATATAGGGCAACATAAGAACAAATTGTGAAGGCCAACCATAAGCTTGAAGTCTTCCTCCAATGCTATCAACAAATCCAAATAGAAGGCTACCTACCCATGCAAATATAGGATTTGCTCCTCCAAAGAACATAGCAGCAACACCCATAAATCCTCTACCATTTGTCATATTTTCAATAAACATCTGCGAATATCCTATTGAAAGATGTGCTCCTGCCATACCACCTAAGATTCCTGAAATAACCATTACCTGATATTTCATCTTGTTAACATTTATTCCTGCAGTCTCTGCTGCCATTGGAAAATGTCCAACTGAGCGAAGACGAAGCCCCCATACAGTACGATAAAGAAGAAATGTTAATGCAAAAACCATTATTATTCCCAAAATCTCCATTAATGACCAATTATTAAATATTCCATTTAGATATTTATTGTTTTGAAGAAATGGAATATTTATTCTTGGAATTCCAACAATTTTAGGACTTGTAAAGCTACCAGTAGTTCCAAGGAATTGCTTTATTCCAAATTTTGTAATTGCCAGTGCAAAAATATTTATTGCCGTTCCTATAGCAGTTATATCTGCTTTATATTTTATATGAGCAACTGCTATTATAAGGGCAGTGAGTACCCCTGCAATCATAGCTGCTAATAATGCTAGAATCCAACTTCCTGTTGTAAAACTAACTAAAACAGCTACAAAGGCTGATGTAAGCATAATTCCTTCAGTTCCAATATTTGTGATATCTCCTTGTTGTGTAATTACGGCAGCCAAAGCGGCAAATAAAATAGGAGTTGCGGCTCTTATGGTTGCATAAATTAATGTATAATCGAAAATTGAACTTAAATCCATTTATTAGCCCTCCTTACATTTGCTCTTCAGTAGTTTTTTCCTTTGCCTTCTTCTTCTTATTAAAGGCAAATAATGCTTCCATAGTTGCGAATATAATAAATATAGCTATTATCGTATCTACAATTGATTTAGGAACCCCAGTATATCTTTCCATTCCTAATGCTCCAGATTTAAGAACTGCAAGGAAAAACGCCATAAAAGGCACCATTTTTATATCATTTTTTACTATTAATGCTGCAAGCATACCATCAAAGGCAATGCCTGAAGAGAAGTTATCAAGGAAGTATCCATATGTTCCTAAAACTTCAATTGCTCCTGCAATGCCACCAACGGCCCCACTTAAAAACATTGCATTAATTATACTATTTTTAGGATTAATTCCCACATATTCAGCATGGAATGGGTTTAGTCCCACAGTTGTAAACTTATATCCCCAGTTTGAACGGGTTAAAATCCAATAGACTATAATTACCACTGCAATTCCTATGAAAAGCCCTGTATTTGCTTGACTTGGTTTCATAAATTGAGTAAGCTTTGCTTGGGCAGCTATTGCTGGAGTTTGTGGTACACCTGTTTTAGCACTCCATGGTCCATTTACTAAATATGATGTAATATATTTTGCTACATAATTCATTAGTATTGTTACACAAACTTCATTTACCCCTAGATAAGCCTTAAGTGAACTTGGAATAAATGACCAAAGGGCACCTATTATAGCTGCAACTACAATACAAAAGAGAATCAATAATGGTCCAGGTAAATTTGTAAATGTAAACCCAACCCATGCAGCAGCAATAGCTCCTAAATAAAGTTCACCTTCTACCCCTACATTAAAAACTCCTGCTCTTGATGATACTACAAATGCAATTGCTGTTAAGAGCAATGGTACAAACTTTTGTAGTGTAGTACCTAAGTTCAATTTACCAACAAAGGCTCCTTTAAAGAGCTGAAAATATGCCTGTATAGGATTATGACCAAGAATAAGCATAATCACAGCACCTATGAGTATGGAAACTAAAGTTGTTAGTAACAGATTTAAATATTTATTCGCTGATTTTGTCATAATAATGGTCTCCTCCCATTTCTGCTGATTTTGTAACTCCACCCATCATGAGTAAACCAATATTATCTTCATTGGCATCCTCCGTATTAAGTACTCCAGTTATCTTTCCTTCATACATAACAATAATTCTATCAGAAAGTGAAAGTATTTCCTCAAGGTCAGCTGATACTAATAAAATAGCCTTACCCTTTGATTTCTCTTCATTAAGAATTTTTCTAATGGATTCCACTGCTCCAATGTCAACACCTCTAGTTGGTTGAGAAGCTATAAGGAGCTTACCATCTCTATCTACTTCCCTCGCAACTACAACCTTTTGAGCATTCCCTCCCGATAGGGCCTGAGTCATTGTACTAGGATCTGTTGGCCTAACATCAAATTTCTTTATAAGTTCAACTGAAAAATCTTTTATGGCCTTTTTATCTAGGGCAATACCCTTTAAAAAAGGTTTCTCATCTATTTTAACAGCAACAAGATTGTCCATAATACTTAGTCCCCTATTAAGTCCTCGAAGATTTCTATCCTCGGGTATATGTGTTACTCCTGACTTTCTAATCTTCAATGGGGATAGATTGGTTATATCCCTTCCATCAATGTTTACTGTTCCTTTCTCAACTTTTCTTAAGCCTGTAATTGCTTCTATTAATTCACTTTGTCCATTTCCATCAATACCTGCTATTCCTACAATTTCACCAGATTTTACATCCATTGAGATTCCTCTTATTTTAGATAATTCCTTTTCTCCAGATGTCCAAAGGTCATCAACTTTTAAGACTACATCTCCTATATTTGATTTTTTCTTTTCTACCTTAAGAAATACTTCACGACCCACCATCATTTTAGCAAGTTCAGATTGATTAGTATCCTTCTTATTAACCGATGATATAAATTTACCATTACGCATAACAGTAATTCTATCTGAAATTTCCATTACTTCATTTAATTTATGTGATATAAACACAATTGATTTCCCATCAGCTTTCATACTTTGTAAAATTTCAAAAAATTTAACACATTCTTGAGGTGTTAGTACTGCAGTAGGCTCGTCAAAAATAACTATATTAGCGCCTCTATATAATGTTTTAATTATTTCTACCCTTTGTGCTTCTCCTAATGATATCTGATTTATCTTCTTGTTAGGCTGAATATCCATATTATAAATATCAATATATTTTTGTATATCTTTCCTTGCCTTATCAAAGTCTATGGTAATTTTATTCCTTGGCTCAAATCCCAATATTATATTTTCAAGTACAGTTAGTTCCTTAACAAGCATAAACTCTTGATGAACCATACCTATACCCTTTTCAATGGCCTTTGCAGGAGTTAATCCAGTTATTTCTGTTCCATTAATCTTAATCTCTCCGCTATCATGCTCGTAGATACCGTAGAGTATCTTCATCATGGTTGATTTGCCAGCACCATTTTCACCAATAAGTGAGTGTATTTCTCCTTTTTTTAGATTGAATTGACCATCTACAACAGCCCTTACATCTCCAAAGTTCTTTTGTATGTTTGTCATATCAACTATATGCTCATTCATGGAAGCACCTCTCTCTAGTTTACATTAAATACCTATTTTTACATGATTTTAAAGAAGTGGTTTGTCGCCTAAACAAACCACTCCCAAAATGTAATATCCTACTTTCTCCCAAATCCTTCATAAGCTTCAATTTTGATTTCTCCAGATTTAACCTTTTGCTCTAATTCAGTTATAGTATCAAGAATATCTTGTGGGAATTTATCTCCCAAAGCTTTTTTCATAACTGACATATCAGTTAACCCAACACCACCGTTAGCTATATCAAGATATGTTGTTGTATTTCCTTTGTAAGTTCCTTTAACTACTGATTCGATTGCAAGATATGTTGCATTATCAACTCTCTTTAACATAGAAGTTAAAATTGATCCTGGATATTCGCCATCTTGGTCTAGGTCAACACCTATAGCATATTTGCCTTGTTCCTTAGCAGCTTCAAGGATTCCAGTACCTGTACCAGATGCTACGTTCATTACTATATCCGCACCTTGGCTGTATTGTGCAATTGTAAGCTCTTTTCCTTTAAGAGGGTCATTGAATGTACCTGCGAAGGATTGTAATATTTTGATTTCTGGATCTATATATTTTGCACCTTGCTCATATCCAACAAAGAAGTCTGAAAGAACAGGAATATCCATTCCACCTACCCAACCGATTATCTTATCTTCATTTACTCCAGGAATATCTGTTTTAGTAGTGAACATTGCTGCAGCTGCTCCAGCAAGGAATGAACCTTCGTTTTGTGCAAATGTAGAGGATACAATATTGTCTCCAGGAACAACACCATCAATAATGGCAAATTTTGTGTCTGGGAATTCTGGACAATGCTTAGCCATTATCTCTTGAAACTGAGTTGATACGCCTACAACTAGATCATAACCTTCTGCTGCCATTGCAACAAAGTTTGATTCCCACTCTGTTGGCTCTTTTGATTCTAATTCCTTAAGTTCAATGCCAAAGTCTTCAACAGCTCTCATAGCTCCTTCATGTGCTGAATCATTAAATGACTTGTCCCCTAAAAACCCTGAATAAATTAATGCGACCTTAAGTTTCTCTTCCCCTTTTGAACTTCCATCTGGAGTTGAAGGCGCTGGTTTTGATGAACAACCTGCAAGAATTCCTACAATTAGAGTAAGAACTAATAAATATGAAACTATCTTTTTCATGTTTTATCCTCCTAATATAATATTTTGCAAGGTATATTTTACTAGAGAAAATAGCCTAGCAATCTATTCTCTCAATTTATTTCTTTAACAACACAATAACTTTTAAATTTTATTGACTTTTATTGCTTCATTGGTTAACTTTTTTTACCTAACTATTAATATTACACATACTAAAAAACAATTTAGGTTGTTTCTCTAACGACAAGTTCTGTTTTCAGTACCTTATTCATCTTAACTTCTTTATTTTCAATTATATCTATTAACATTTTCACTGCCTCTTCACCCATATTATAAATAGGTTGTCTAACTGTCGTAAGTGGGGGATCCATATACTTAGAAATCGAAATATCATCAAATCCGGTAACTTTTACATCTTTCGGAACATTCATACCTCTTTCCTTTAATGCTTTAATTGTACCTATTGCAATTAAATCATTACCGCATACAATACCATCCATATTTGTTCTTTCTAACAATGAAATAGTACCTTTATATCCCGTTTCTATGGTGTAATTTTGCAAAAATACCTTATCTTTATCTAACTTTAATTCGCTTTCTAGGATTGCCTTTTCATATCCTCTTAGCCTTTGACCAGAAGATTTATTTGTTTTATCAGATGATATAAATCCAATGTTTCTGCAACCTTTTTCAATTAAGTATTTAGTCGCATTATATGCCCCTTCTTCATTATCAACAGTTATTCTTCCAACATTTATATCTATTGATATATCTCTATCCAATAAAACCATTGGAATTTTACGTCTTTCCAAAGACCTCCTAGCACTGCTTTCAGAAGCTGTTAATATAATCCCATCAACCATTTTTTCCTGAAGAATTTGAATATATTTTTCTTCTTTTGACTCTTTATTGTCGGAATTACATAATATAACAGAATATCCTTTCCTTTCGGCAGCATCTTCGGCTCCTCTAACAAGTTCAGAAAAAAATAAGTTCATTACATCGGGCATGATAATACCTATAGTATTGGTATTTTTCATTCTTAAACTTTTTGCAATTCCATTGGGAATATATTCTTCCCTTTCAACAATTTCCAAAACCCTCAGTCTTGTTGCTTCACTAATGTTTTCATCTTTATTATTTAGTATCTTAGAAACGGTTGCAGTTGATACACCTGCTAGTTTTGCAATTTTTTTTATGGTTATTTGCTATCACCTTCCTTTATATAGTTAGGTAATCGTTTAACTAAATCGTTTACCTAAATTATATCACGTTCTAAAATAAAATCAATACATAAATTATGTTTTAAAAAACAAAAGCTAGGATAAAATCTAGGATTTTCTCCTAACTTCTTTAAATGTAAAAGTTAAAAATATTGAAATTATCAATAATAATAATGCAATTATATAGGCTAAATTATATTTATTAGTCGAATCAAAAATTGCAGCTGCGGTCATAGGTCCGACTATTCCGCCTAACGCCCAACCCGTAAACATAAGCCCATAATTGATTCCAAAGTTCTTTGAACCATAATAATCTCCTATGGTAGCAGGGAATATCGAAAAAGCAGAGCCATAACAAAAGCCTGCAATTGCAACTCCAATGATTATAGCAAAAATACTGTTGTAGCTAGAGAATAAAATCATATTAATACTTTGTAATATAAATATTATCCTCATAAGGTTAATTCTTCCTAATTTATCTGATAAGCTTCCTCCTAGAAACCTTCCCAATGTATTAAATATAGATACTAAAATTACTAAAATAAATCCACCTTCCCAGTTAACTTGCACCTTGGAAATATTTGATATATGAGAAATTATCATAAGCCCTGCAGTTGAATTAAAACCTAACATTAGCCATAGTTTATAAAAGTTAGCAGTCTTAAGCATTTCATTCCAATTATAATCTTTATCAATTATTTTATTCTTATTATCAACAACCTCCATATTTGGGTTAAAGTCCTCTGGTGGGTTGACAAGAAAATAGGATAAAAAAACAGTGGATATTAAAATTAATATACCTATGTAAATGAAAGACCTTAATAATCCTATACTGCTAATTGCATAATTAACAACAGGTGAATAAAAAACTGATGATAGACCAACACCCGCTACTACAATTCCTGTAATTTTTCCCTTCATACTTTGCGGAAACCATTTAATGGCAGGTGGTGTTGTAGATACTGTAATAATTCCAACACCCATTCCTACTAAAATTCCTATTGTTATAATCAACATTATAGGGCTAATAATGAACCCTGATAAAATGAAACCTAACCCTATAAATATCCCACCCATTGTACTTAAAAACCTAGGACCTTTTGTATCTTGTATTTTCCCAAAAGCCACCATTGCGATAGCGAAACTTATTGAATATAAGGTATAAGGAATTGATGCTTCTTTGCTAGTCCAACCAAAGTTCTCTACCAAATCCTTACTTATTAAGCTCCAAGTGTATAAAACACCTGTCATAAAATTTAATAAAGTTGATGCTATTACTACTTGCTTTCCTTTGTTTACAATTTTTTGCTCCATCTTATATCCATGCTCCTAAATTTATGATTTTAAAGCAATTATACAACATCGTTAATTTTAATGCTAGTTCAAACAACAAAAGCTAGGATTTCTCCTAGCTCCTTAGTATTCCATATTTATACTGGATAAGTTTTATTTTCCTTATCTAATAAACTGCTATCTATTTTATACTTTGCTGCTTGTCTTTGCTTAAAAAAGGATAATGCTACTTGAGGAAATAGTGCATAACTTAAAATATCCTCATTTTGTTCAATATATTCTTTAATTTCATTTTTAAAATTATCCAATTGAGGATCCAATAAATCTGCAGGTCTACCAGTAAATACTTCTTCATCACCAATTATTAGTTTTTTAATTTCATCTGAAATAGGTACAGTAGGTTTTCCATATAAACCTTTTACATAATTTTTAGCCTCAGTAGGAACCATCTTGTATCTTTGACCTAATATTACATTAAATACTGCCTGAGTACCTACCATTTGACTCATAGGTGTAACTAAAGGTGGATATCCAAAATCTTCTCTAACCCTGGGTATTTCTTTTAGAACTTCCTCATATTTATCTTCAGCTTTTTGGCTCTTTAACTGAGATACGAGATTTGATAACATTCCACCTGGTACTTGATATTTTAATGTGTTGACATCTACATTTAATACTTTTGTATCTAATAGACCAGACTTTAGGTACTTCTCTCTTAAATCCTTAAAGTAATCGGATATCTCTATTAGCAAATCAAAATCTAAATCAGGATAATAAGGAGAACCTTCTAAGGAAGCAATCATTGGCTCAGTAGCAGGTTGAGATGTACCGTTACCAAAGGGTGATATAGCAGTATCTATAATATCAGCTCCAGCCTCGATGGCTTTCATATAAGTTTGATTTGCTACACCGCTTGTAAAATGTGAATGTATTTCAATTGGTACTGTGATAACCTTCTTCAATTCTTTAACCAATTCCTCTGCAGCATAAGGCAATAATATCCCGGACATATCCTTAATGCAAATAGAATCTACACCCATATCCTGCATTTGGGTAGCTAAATCAACATAGTATTTAGTATTGTGTACGGGACTTATAGTATATGAAATAGCTCCTTGGGCATGTCCACCATATTTTTTCGTAACCAATACCGCTGTTCTAATATTCCTAATGTCATTTAGAGCATCAAAAATTCTTATAATGTCTATACCATTTTCCAATGATTTTTTAACAAATTCTTCAACTACATCATCTGGATAATGCTTATATCCTAATAAATTTTGACCCCTTAATAGCATTTGTAATTTTGTATTCTTAATAACTTTTCTAAGACTTCTAAGTCTTTCCCAAGGGTCCTCATTTAAATATCTTAAACATGAATCGAATGTGGCACCACCCCATACTTCCAAGGCATGAAATCCGACTTTATCTAGTTTTTCTGCAATTGGAAGCATCTCTGCAGTAGTCATTCTTGTAGCTATTAATGATTGATGAGCATCTCTAAATATAGTTTCAGTAATTTTTATACCAGCTATTTTAATCACTCCCCATAAGTTAGAATAACATATTATAATTTTTTATTAAGGTACTTCTAACACTAGCCATATGTTTATGCATTATTCTTTCACTTTCTTCTGCATCATTATCTTCCAAGGCTTTTAATAACTCTAGATGTTCTTTATAGGATTCTTCTCCTCTTCCTGCTATTAATATTGTTCTTCGCAGCTCGCACATTTATCTTATTATATCATCTATTATCCGATTATTCCATTTTTTCTTAAGTCTTCATCCACATCAGTTTTTACAATATTCTCAATTCAAAAAAGAGGAGATTCCATCATTGCGTCACAGTTTCGCAACATAAATTTGTTTATTCCTTTCAGTCATACAAATTTGGTGCTCATTGCGAATGACCTACCATCAATTTACTTCGTAAATTGGGTTAGGGCATCTTCGGGATGACACATTTGGCGATTTGTTGTTCACTGTTAGTTGTTAATTAACTGTTAATTTTACTTTAGCCTCCAAAGAAATTCAACAACAATCCTGCTGCTACTGCTGAGCCTATTACTCCTGCTACATTGGGTCCCATTGCATGCATTAGTAAGAAGTTTCTTGGATTTGCTTCTTGTCCTACTTTTTGGCTTACTCTTGCTGCCATTGGTACTGCTGATACTCCTGCTGAACCTATCAGTGGGTTTACCTTTCCTCCAGATACTTTGCACATTAATTTTCCAAATAGTACTCCTCCTGCTGTTCCTATGGAGAATGCTATTAGTCCTAATACGATTATCTTTAATGTGGATGGTGATAGGAAGGTTTGTGCATTGGCTGTTGCTCCTACTGTGGTTCCTAAGAATATTGTTACTATGTTGATTAACTCATTTTGTGCTGTTTTTGATAGTCTGTCTACTACTAGTGTTTCTCTAAATAGATTGCCTAGCATTAACATTCCTACTAATGCTGCTGCTGATG
>JAPXKQ010000032.1:0-25531 GCA_033809995.1 Tissierellaceae bacterium | reverse complement strand
CCGCTAATATACCGAGTCTACCGCCTGTGTTTAAATTAACAACTTCCTTTTCACCTAGCTCACTTAATCTCATATTATCACCCCATATTCACTTTTTTATAACGAATAGGAAAGTCCTACAATTCAGAATACTTAATTTAATGGACTTTCCGTTAATGAGTTTCAAAAAAGGATTCCTTAAATGTTTTTATGCTTCATTAGAAGCCTTTTTTATAACGAATAGGAAAGTCCTACAATTCAGAATACTCAATTAAATGGACTTTCCGTTAATGAGTTTCAAAAAAGGCTTCCTTAAATGTTTTAATGCTTCATTAGAAGCCTTTTTTATAAATATATGATTTTAAAAATTAAATATTCATATCATTTATGATAATATCTTTTATGACTCATCATGTCATGAAATAGGGATACGTCACCATTTCATGACATAACTATATGCCAGTGTGACCAAACCCACCTTCTCCTCTATCAGTATCATCTAAACTTTCAACAAGTTTAAAATTAATTATCTCATGTTTGATTAGGACTAATTGAGCTATTCTATCTCCATTATTTATTGTGAAGGGCTCGTTACCTAAATTAATAAGTATTACTTTAACTTCTCCCCTATAATCACTATCAATGGTCCCTATACCATTAGCTAATGTTATGCCATTTTTTAATGCTAATCCACTTCTTCCCCTTATTTGACCCTCGTAGCCCTTTGGAATTGAAAGATATAGACCAGTTGGTATCAATGCTCTATCAAATGGTTTTAGGACTATGGAAGCATCGATACATGCTTTTAAATCAACTCCTGCAGATCCTTCTGTTTTATATTCTGGTAATGAAAAAGGACTTTGATTTACAACTTTAATTAACATTTTATAAAACACCTCATCTAAATAGTATTTGTTTAATTTCCTCTTCAGTTTTTTCTTGCTTGTCCAATTCCCCAACATAAGCTATATTAAAGCTATCAACTTGGAATATATGATTTACAACTCTTTCTATATCGTTCATATTTACACTGTCTATTTTTTCAATAACCTCCTCGGGGGTTTCAATTCGATTTAGTTGTGATATTGATCTTCCAATCTCTATCATTCTATTAAAAGTTGATTCCATACCTAATATATAATTGCCTTTTAATTGTTCTTTCGATTTGTTTAATTCATCTTTTGTGATTAAATTTTTCTTTATATGTCTAATTTCTTTATCTATTAGTTTAATTGACTTAATTAAATTCTCAGAATTAAGCCCTGCGTATATTGTAAATATTCCAGTTTCATTGTAAGTAGTCATATGGGAATCAATTGCATATACTAAACCTTTATCTTCTCTTAATTTCTGGAATAAAATCGAACTCATGCTTCCTCCAAAAATATTATTAAGAACAAATATTGGATGTACATCATCGGACATACTATCCACACCATTCATACCAATGCAAAGATTAAGCTGTTCAAAACTTTTATTTATTCCTTTTATATTATTAGTGAATTTATAAACTTTATTGTTTGCTACCGACGATTTCTTTTTATTAATATTAAACTTACCAATTGTATGATTTAGTTGGGAAATTACTTCTTTTTCATCAAATTTCCCCACTATTGAGATTATTGTATCTTGTGGGATATAATTTTTATAGAAATAGTCTATAATTATATCTTTACTTAAATTCATGATGCTTTTCTCAGTTCCTAATATTGGGTACTCTATGGGTGTTCCCTTAAACATTATTTCATTTAATAATTCAAATGATAAATCCTCTGGGGAGTCTTGATACATATTTATCTCTTCAATTATTACATTCTTTTCTTTTTCAATTTCTTCTTCCAAAAATAAGGAGTTTAAGAACATATCAGTAAGTACGTCTATGGCTATCCTAAGATGATTGTCTAATACCTTTGCGTAATATACAGTTTGTTCTTTACCAGTAAAAGCATTTAATTGCCCTCCAACATTATCAATTGCTTCAGCTATTTCCTTTGGTGTTCTTGAGTTCGTACCCTTAAAAAGCATATGTTCAATAAAATGTGAAACACCATTATTTGTTTCATTTTCATTTACAGAACCTGAATCTATAATTATTCCAATAGTTGCTGAATTGAAATAATCTATTTTTTCCATTACTACTCGTATTCCATTATCTAATTTATCTATGATGTACATTATTTCCTCCAAAAAATTAATTTATTACATCACCTATTGTACCAATTTTATACCCTTTTTTAAATAGTGAATTAATTATTTCAGGTAATGCTTTTACTGTCTCCTCTGTAGGATGCATAAGTACAATTGCCGAATTGTGTACTTTACTTATAACTCGATTAATTATTATATCTTTAGTACTATCCTTACGCCAGTCTATAGTGTCTATACTCCATAATATTAGTTTATATCCTAAATCATTTACTGCTTTTACAGTATTATCATTAAATGCCCCTGAGGGAGGAGCAAAATATATTGGAGATTTACCTGTAATATCTTTTAAAACATTGTGTGCCTTTAATATTTCTTCCTTATTTTTGTCATAACTTAATTTATTATAATCAACATGATTATAACCATGATTTCCTATTTCATGGTTATCTTTATCAATTAATTTGATTAATTCAGGATTATCTTTAGCCCATCTTCCTGTAGGGAAAAATGAAATTCTTATATTGTTATCCTTAAATATTTTAAGCATGTCAGGTATATATTCATTCCCCCAGTCTATATTACATGCGAAAGCTACCACTTTTTCATCCTTTGTTCCTTTATAAAAAATATCTTCATTAAATACATCTTTAGTCTTAGAATTAACTAGTAAAAAAAGTATAAACCCTATTAGCAATGTGATAACAATTAATATTAGAATAAGTGTATTTTTGTTTATGATTACCATCTTCATATTTTTAAGCCCCCTTTTATATATTCTCCTTAAATATATATTCAATAGGGACATTTATATACAAAAAATTAAAACATGAACCCAACAGGTTCATGTAAGTAAATTATTCTACATTTTTAGGTTCTTCTGGCAATAATACCTTTCTTGATAGATTGATTCTTCCTTGATTGTCTATCTCCATTACTTTTACTAATATCTCGTCACCAACAGAAACTACATCTTCAACCTTATTTACTCTTTCTCTAGCTAATTGAGATATATGGACTAGCCCTTCTTTACCATTCAGAACATCTACAAATGCACCAAAGTTTGTTATACGGGTTACCTTTCCTAAATATATATCTCCCGCTTCTACTTCTTTAACAATATTATTTATCATTGACATTGCCTTTTCTCCACCTTCAGAAGATACAGCAGCAATAAATACCTTACCATCATCGTCAATGTCTATTTTAACGCCTGTTTCATCAATTATCTTGTTAATCATTTTGCCTCCAGGTCCAATTATATCTCTAATTTTATCTGGGTTTACTTGCATTTTATAAATTTTAGGAGCATATTCTGAAATATAATTTCTTGGGGTAGAAATGGTTTCAGCCATTTTATCTAGTATATATAATCTTCCTTGTCTAGCTTTTTCAAGGGCATCTCTCAAGATATTTTCGTCTATTCCTGCAATCTTAATATCCATTTGAATTGCAGTTACTCCATCTTTTGTACCAGCAACCTTAAAGTCCATATCTCCTAAATGGTCTTCTAGACCTTGAATATCATAAAGTATTGCAACATTATTTCCTTCCTTAATTAGTCCCATTGCAATTCCAGCTACTGGAGCTTTGATTGGAACACCTGCATCCAGTAAGGATAGGGTACTTCCACAAACACTTGCTTGTGATGATGACCCATTTGAGCCTAATACTTCAGAGACAAGTCTAATTGTATAAGGAAATTCATCTTCTGAAGGAATAACAGGTTCCAAAGCCCTTTCGGCTAATGCTCCATGACCTATTTCTCTCCTTCCAGGACCTCTTAATACTCTTGCCTCACCTACAGAATATGGCGGAAAATTATAATGGTGCATATATCTCTTTGAATCCTCTTCACCTAGACCATCTATCACTTGAGCATCACTTATTGCTCCTAATGTAGTAATTGTAAGTACCTGAGTTTGACCTCTTGTAAATAAGCCTGATCCATGAGTTCTTGGCAATAATCCCACTTCACAAGTTATTGGACGAATTTCATCTACTTTTCTATTATCAGGTCTTATACCTTCTTCTAGTATTAATCTTCTTACTTCTTTTCTTATTATATTTTCAATGATTTGGGCAATATCCTTTTCAGATTCAGGATAATCAACTAAAAATGTTTCTGTGATTTCCTTAGAAACTTGAGCTATATTATCTTCTCTTTCTTGTTTTTCTACAGTATTTATGGCATCGATTAGTCTTTCAGTGCCATAAGCTACTATCTTTTCTTCTAATTCTTCATTTGGTTTAAATACATTGTATTTTGCTTTTTCTTTACCACAATCTGCAACAATCTCTTCAATAAATGAACAAATCTTTTTAATCTCCTCATGAGCTAATAATATACCCTCTAGCATAGTTTCTTCTGGAACTTCATTTGCACCAGCTTCTACCATCATAACTGCGGATTTTGTACCTGATACTGTTAGATGGATTGATGATTTTTCTCTTTCCTCACTATTAGGATTTATAATAAATTTACCATCTATTAATCCTACAAGAACTGAGCCTGTTGGTCCTTCAAATGGAATATCAGAAATTGATAGAGCTATAGATGAGCCTATCATTGCTGCAATTTCAGGACTATTGTCTTGGTCAACTGAAAGCACAGTAGCTATAACCTGTACATCATTTCTATAGCCTTCAGGAAATAAGGGTCTGATTGGCCTGTCTATAAGTCTTGACGTCAATATAGCCTTTTCACTTGGTCTACCTTCTCTTTTTATAAAACCTCCTGGTATTTTACCAACTGAATATAATTTCTCTTCATAATCTACACTTAGTGGAAAAAAATCTATTCCTTCCCTTGGTTCTTTAGATGCTGTAGCAGTAACCAAGGTCACGGTATCCCCATATTGGACTAAACAAGAGCCACCTGCTTGGAGAGCAACTTTTCCAATGGTTACTATCAAATCTCTACCAGCTAAATTATACTGGAATCTCTTCTCCATGTAATACCTCCTATAAAATTTATATATTTATTATAACCATTTCTTTAAATCTACATTAAATAAATTATTCACCATAAACTAATAGAGCGGGATAATCCCGCTCTTGTTAACCTCTGATGCCTAATTTTTCAATTAAAGAACGATATCTTTCAATATCATTTGCCTCTAAATATTTTAAAAGGCCTCTTCTTTGACCAACCATTTTTAATAATCCTCTTCTTGAATGGTGGTCTTTTTTATGAGCTTTAAGATGCTCATTTACTGCATTAATTCTATATGTCAGTAATGCAATTTGCACTTCTGGTGATCCTGTGTCTCCTTCATGCATTTTGTAATCATTGATGATTTGTTCTTTTAATTCCTTAGTTAACATTAAATTACACCTCCAAAATTTTTATACACCAAAGCCCAAGTAGCCCGCCGAGGTACGAAGTACTTAGTGCCTGGTAAAGCTTTTACCATTAATTATATTATCATAATATAATTATATTGTAAATATTAATATACTTTAACTTTCATTATATCTTTGCCCATTTGTTCTTTTAATAAATCAAGAGTTTCAAACTTAAATTCATCCCTTAAGTATTGAATAAATACAAGTTCAATTGTCTTACCATATATATTGTCATTAAAATCAATTATATGGGATTCTATTTTTAACCTATCTTCATTAAAGGTAGGATTATAGCCAACACTTGTAGCACTTAGATACTTATTATTATCTATTATAGTTCTTGTATTATATACTCCTTTTTTAGGAATTATATAATTCTCTAATAACTCAATGTTTGCTGTTGGAAATCCTAGCTTTGTCCCCATTTTTTTCCCATGAATTACATTGCCCAATACTGAGTAGTCCCTTCCAAGTAGAATTTTTGCCATATCTAAATCGCCTTCAGCAATAAGTTCTCTGATTTTTGTACTGCTAACAATTTCATCATCTACATACATTGGACTTACAATATTGACTAAAAAATTAAATTTATTTCCTAATTCCGTTAATAAATCTGCATTACCGGAGGCCTTATGACCAAATCTATAATCTGTCCCTACAGCAACAGCCTTACATTTAAGTTTTTCTATCAAAATCCCACGAACAAATTCTTCTGGGCTAAGCTTCATAATATTTTCATTAAAATTCATAGTATAGATAATATCTACACCTAAGTTTTCAATTAAATCATATTTTTGCTTTAAAGATGTTATAAGTTTTGGGCCTTTTCCTTCTAATACAGTTTTTGTATGGTTGTGAAAAAGTAAAACAGAAGATTTTAATCCATTTTTTTTAGCGTTTTCAACCATTTCTTTAATTAATTTTTGATGCCCAATATGAACTCCATCGAAATTTCCTAATGCTATTGCTGTTTTAAATCTATTTTCTTTAAAATTTTCTATATTTATTATCTCCATTAAAAACCACCTATACTAACACCTTATCCATTTTTAAATAAAGTTTATTTTCTTTTGAAAGTATTACATTTCCTATTCCAATAAATTTTTTATTTGAATAAACTCTTTGCATTATACCAATTTTATCACTATAATTTTCTGATAATGTGATTGAAACCCCATTAATTAGTTTAGTGTATAGCTTATCATCAATAAATATCTGGTCCATATGGTTTAAAGCCTTATCCATAGGCACTATAAGTTTTAATATTTCTTCTTTAGATAATTTTTTTAGATAATCAATACTATATGCATTTTCTATCTTAAAACTACCTACTCCAACTCTAATCAAGTAGGACATATGACCATATGTACCTAAATCATTTCCTATATCATAACATAATGTCCTTATATATGTACCCCTAGAGCATCTTGTATAAAATATTATTTCTTTATTCATATAATTATTTAATATTTTTAAATCCTTTATAGAAATTTCCCTTGCTTTTCTTTCAACCGAAATACCTTCTCTAGCTAATTCATAAAGTTTTTTGCCATTGTGTTTAAGTGCAGAATACATGGGTGGAGTTTGTAGTATATCACCCTTAAACTTATTAAATGATTCTATTATTTTATCCTTATCTACAGTTTTATCTGACGTAAAAAGTATATTACCGTCATTATCTTGTGTGTCTGTAGCTATTCCAAGGGTCAATTCACCCACGTATTCTTTATCCACTTCTAGTAAATATTCTGAAATTCTCGTTCCTTTACCAATACAAATTGGTAGGACACCCGTCGCATTAGGATCTAAGGTACCTGTATGACCTACCTTTTTTGTATTCAACAGCTTTCTAATAATATATATTGCATCATGAGATGTCATACCCCTAGGTTTAAATAAATTGATTACACCATCCATATTTTTTTCACCTAAATACTTCCATCATTATATCAGCAATAAGCCTTTCAGCAGTTTCAATATCTTCGTACAAAGTACAACCTGCTGCTCTAATATGACCTCCACCGTTAAAGGATTCACATATTTTGGCCACATCAATATATGATTTGCTTCTCATACTAATTTTTGTTTCTTTATTGCTAATTTCTTTTAATAAGCAGGCTACCTCAACTGAATCAATGTCCTTTATAAATGATATTATTCCTTCAGTATCCTCCATTTTTGTCTTGGTAGAATCAAGCATTTTCTGCGTAACCTTAACAATAGCAACTTTATTATCTGCCAGTGTCTTAAGGGTTGAAAAAGAATTAATCAATAGATTTGTTCGTTCCAAACTTCTACTATGATATAGCTTGTTATTTATAAAGGCATTATCAATACCACATCTTAATAGCTTCGCAACAATTTCATGGGTTTTGTCAGTAACACTTTCATATTTAAAACTTCCCGTATCTGTGCTAATTGCTGTATAAAGATTTGTAGCTATCTCCTTAGTGATTTTAATATTTAATTTTTCAATAATGTAATAGACAAGTTCCCCTGTGGCAGCTGCTTTGCTGTCAACAAAGTTTATATTTCCAAATTGAGTATTGCTAATATGATGGTCAATATTTATTAAATATTTTGCTTTATCTAACAAAATCTTATTTGGCCCTAGTCTATCTATATCACTACAGTCTAGTGTAATTAACAAATCTAGATTGTTTAATTCTTTGTATTCCTTTATCATCTCTATACCAGGTAAAAACTCATAATCAGACGGTATAGTATCGGATTTTAAAATGAATACATTTTTATCCAACTCTAATAAAGCTAAACCCATTGAAAGTAAGGACCCTATATTATCACCGTCAGGCTGGATATGTGAAGCTATATATACATTTTTGTACTTATTAATAGCACTAGCTATATCGTCTAATATTTTTATAGGGATATTATTCATGTGCTTCATCCTTATTACCAATGTTTTTATTAACATCTTCAATTAATTTAGACATTCTAATACCTTCTTCTATAGATTCATCTAGGATAAATATAGGTTCAGGTATATATCGAATATCTATTTTGTTCCCAATTTCTTTTCTAATAAATCCTTTAGCACTATTTAAACCATCAATGGAACTTTCCTTTTCTTCTTTATTTCCAAAAACAGATACATATATTTTAGCATATCTTAAATCTCGAGTAACTTCGACCCTAGTAATACTTGTCATTTGGCTAATTCTAGGATCTTTTAGTCCATTGTAAAGTAATTCGGATATTATCTTTTTAATCTCTTCAGATATCCTATTAACTCTTTTTTCGTTCATATTACACTCCTTATCTTTCGACTTCTTTAAGGATATAAGCTTCTAACATATCTCCTTCTTTGATGTCATTATATTTTTCTAATCCAAGCCCAGCTTCATAACCTGATAAAACTTCCCTTGCATCATCTTTAAATCTCTTTAAAGAAGAAACATCTCCATCAAATATAACAACGTCATTTCTCAAAAGTCTAACTTTAGAATTTCTGGTAATTTTACCATCCAATACATAGATACCTGCAATAGTATTCCCATTTGGCAATCTAAAGGTTGCTCTAACTTCTGCTCTACCCAATACTTCTTCAACAATCTTAGGTGCAAGCATACCCTTAACTGCGTTCTGAACATCTTCAATTGCTTCATATATAACCCTATATGTTCTAATATCAACTTTTTCCTTCTTTGCAACATCTATAGCATTAAGATTTGGACGTACATTAAAACCTATAACAATTGCATTTGACGCAGATGCCAGCATGATATCACTTTCTATAATACCTCCAACACCACCATGTATTATATTTATTCTTACTTCATCAGTATCAAGTTTTTCTAATGATTGTGCCAATGCTTCAATTGAACCCCTAACGTCAGCTTTTATTATAATATTTAAATCTTTAATTTCACCCATCTTTATCTTTTCAAATAAATCATCTAAAGATACCTTGGATGAGTATTTCATCTGCTCTTCCCTTATTTTATCTCTTTTTTGATTGGCTATATTTCTAGCCATTTTTTCATCCTCAACGGCATATAATAAATCTCCGGCATTGGGCACTTCGGATAATCCAAAAATCATAACTGGAATAGATGGACCTGCCTTTTTAACTCTTTTACCCTTATCATCAAGCATTGCTCTAATTCGACCACTTGAGGTGCCAGAAACTACCATATCTCCAACTTTAAGTGTGCCCTTTTGTACTAAAACTGTAGCTAATGGTCCTTTCCCTTTATCAAGCTGGGCTTCTACTATGGTTCCAACAGCCATCCTATTTGGATTTGCTTTTAATTCCTGGATTTCTGCAACTAAAAGAATCATTTCTAATAATTCTTCAATACCTGTTCTTTGTTTAGCAGAAACAGGTACAGTTATAGTATCTCCACCCCAATCCTCGGGAATTAAACTGTTCTCTACCAATTCTTGTTTTATTCTGTCTATATTTGCTGTAGGTTTGTCAATCTTATTTATTGCAACTATAATTGGAACATTTGCTGCTTTCGCATGGTTTATAGCTTCAACTGTCTGTGGCATAACCCCATCATCAGCAGCTACTACCAATATAGCTATATCGGTGACTTGTGCACCTCTTGCTCTCATTGATGTAAAAGCCTCATGGCCAGGCGTATCTAAGAACACAACTTTTTTGTTATTAACATTAACTGCATATGCACCAATATGTTGGGTAATTCCCCCTGCTTCACTTTTTGTTACACTTGTTTCTCTTATGGCGTCTAATAGTGATGTCTTTCCATGGTCAACGTGACCCATTACCGTAACAACAGGTGGTCTTAGTTTTAAATCTTCTTCTTTATCAACATAATCTAATCCAAATTCATCAATTGAATCACTTGTATCTTCAGCAATAATATTTACAGTTACACCAAATTCCTCAGCTATTATAGCTGCTGTTTCTCCATCTATGGATTGGTTTTGTGTAGCCATTACACCCATGCCTATTAATTTTGTTATAACTTGAGATACATTTATTTTTAATTTTTCTGCTAAATCTTTAACTATAATGTTTTCACCAATTTCTATAATACTCCCACCTGACTCATTCTTTTTAGATGTTTCTTCTATATGTTCTTTTCTATCCTTATCTTTAACTTTATCTTTTTTCTTCTTGCTTTTAGGTTTTATTGCTTCTTCAATTATATCTTCTTCAATATCAACATACTCATCTTCAGTTATTGCTGAAACAGTAGGTTGGGACTCCGTTAATAAGTCAATAATTAAGTCAGCATCTTCTTTATCAATAGAACTCATATGACTTGATGCTTCTAAGCCTAAACTTTCAATTCTTTTCATTAATTCTTTACTGCTAATGTTTAATTCTTTTGCTAGTTCATACACTCTTACCTTTGTCATATATACACCTCCTATTTTTTTAGGTGATATCTTTACATATTTTCGATAACCTTTTTCAACTTTTCGTATATATCTGGAGTTATTTCAGCCTCTAAACTTCGTGTGAACTTTTTACCTTTATGGGCAATTTCAAAGCAGTTAGGGTTTGGACAAATATAAGCCCCCCTACCATTAACCTTACCTGTCAAATCTACCATTATTTGATTTTCATTGTTTTTAACAACCCTAATTAATTCTTTTTTGGGTTTGCTTTCGCCACATCCAAGACATTTTCTAAGTGGAATCTTTTTCTTTTTCATTCACCCACCCCTATTCTAATGATTCTTCGTCGGCAGTATCTTCTTCTAAGTTCTCATGTTCTATATCTTCAACTTTACTATTAAATAGTTCTTCATACTGTGTTTTAGATTTAATATCTATTTTCCAATTTGTTAATTTTGCTGCTAATCTAGCATTCTGACCTTCTTTACCTATTGCTAGGGATAATTGATAATCAGGAACAACTACTATTGCTGTTTTTTCCTTTTCATTAACATCAACCTTTAATACCTTTGATGGACTTAAACTATTAGCAATAAATTCATCTATTTTTTTACTCCATATAACGATATCAATTTTTTCACCATTTAATTCATCTACTATAGCCTTAACTCTACTACCTTTAAAACCCACACAAGCTCCAAGTGGATCTACTAAAGGGTCTTTTGAGAATACTGCAATCTTTGTTCTAGATCCTGCTTCTCTTGAAATGGAATAAATCTCAACTATACCATCATGGATTTCAGGTACTTCTAACTCAAACAAACGCTTAACTAGTCCAGTATGAGCCCTTGATAATATGATTTGGGGTCCTTTTGTAGTTTTCTTTACTTCAAGAATGATTAATTTTAATCTATCACCTTGATTGTACTCTTCACCCTCTATTTGTTCTGAAGGAGTTAAAACACCTTCTGTTTTACCTAAATCAATATATACATTGTTCTTTGCAATTCTTTGAATCTGACCTGTGATTATTTCATTTTCCCTATTGATAAATTCATCATAAATTACATCTCTTTCTGCATCCTTAATCCTTTGTATAACTACCTGCTTAGCAGTTTGAGCTGCAATCCTCCCGAAATCTTTAGGGGTAATTTCAATTTTGACTATATCTCCTAATTGATATCTCTCATCTAAAGCCTTAGCTTCATTTAATGTCATTTCAAGCAACTCATCTTCAACCACATCTACTACTTCTTTAGTAGCATAAACTTTTACCTTGCCAGTCTCTCTATCCATTTCTACTAAAACATTTTGCGATGAACCAAAGTTTTTCTTATAGCTAGATATAAGTGCAGATTCTAATGCATCGAAAATTATCTCTTTGGAAATTCCCTTTTCTCTTTCTATTTCAAGAAGGGCTTCGATAAAATCTCCATTCATTTTTTTACCTCCCTTAAAATTTAAAAGCCAATTTAATAACTGATATTGCATCTTTTGGTATCTCGATTAGATTCTCATTAACTTCTATTACTATTTTTTCTTCAGTAAAATCCATTAATTTTCCTTCGTATTTTTTTCTATTATCCAATGGTTTATAGAGGCTAATTTCAATATCCTTACCTAAACTTCTTTTTAAATCCTTATCAGTCTTTAGTGGTCTATCCAAGCCTGGAGATGATACTTCTAAATAATATGCAGTTTCTATAGGGTCCTCTTTGTCTAATCTTTCACTAAGTAACTCACTCATATTTTGACAATCATCTAAGGTAATACCACCTTCTTTGTCAATATAGACTCTTAGGTAATAGCTCCCAAATTCCTTTACATATTCCACATCGACTAAGTCATAATTTAAGCTTTGGGACAATTCATCGCACATAGCATTTAATTTTTTCATTAGTTCTTTTTTATTCATAATTACACCTCCAATTAAAAAATCAAAAAATCAAGAGTGGGAAAAACCCACTCTTTGCCAGATAAACCTTATTATTGTCTAAATAATTATAACATATTTTTAACATTAAATCAAATGTTAAATAGGCTAATCTGATTACTTTCAGGCATATCTTTTAAACATCCATGTTTTGTCAAGGCCTCAATAACAGGTTTAGTAGCTTTACCTCTATTAATTAAGTCTTCTATGGATATAAAGATGCCCTTCTCTCTTTCATCAACTATCTTTCTAGCTGCATTTTCCCCAATACCTTCTAGTCCCTTTAGTGGAGGAATTATTCCATTTTCCCCAATTAGAAACTTATCGCTATGAGACTTGTATAAATCTACTCTCTCAAATTTAAGTCCCCTCTGATACATCTCTAATGCTACTTCCAATACTGTTAATAAGTTTTTCTCTTTTGTTGTAATATTATTCCCCAAATTTTCTAATTCCATAATTTTTTCTCTTACAGCTTCTTTGCCTTGAATAATTAATTCACCATCAAAATCGGCTGCTTTTATTGTAAAATATGTGGCATAAAATGCTTCTGGATGGTGCACTTTAAAGTATGCAATTCTAAAGGACATCATAACATAAGCAGCTGCATGGGCTTTAGGAAACATATATTTAATTTTATTGCAGGATTCAATATACCAATCAGGTAAATTTAAAGCCCTCATATCAGCTTCATCTTCGGGAGACAATCCCTTACCTTTACGCACCTTTTCCATTATAAAGAATGACTTCTTTTTATCCATACCAGCGTTTATCAAATAAAGCATAATATCCTCTCTAGTAGATATTACCTTTGACAAAGGGGCTATATTATTCTTAACTAAATCTTGAGCATTATTTATCCATACATCGGTTCCATGGGATAGACCACTTATTCTAACCAATTCTGAGAAAGTAGAGGGCTGAGTATCAACTAACATCTGTCTTACAAATTTTGTACCAAACTCAGGTATACCTAAAGTACCAACAGGGCAATTTATATCTTCAGGTTTTATTCCTAGAGGCTCAGTACTTGTAAATATTTTCATAGTTTTGGGTTCATCTAATGGAATCTTCGTAGGATCAATGCCTGTAATATCTTCCAACATTCTTATAATTGTAGGAACATCATGGCCTAATATATCAAGCTTTAAAATCCTACCGCTAATAGCATTATAGTCAAAATGTGTAGTTATTACACCTGATGTTTTATCATCAGCAGGATATTGTATAGGCGTAAAATCCAATATATCCTTATATTTAGGAACTATCATAACACCTCCTGGGTGTTGACCTGATGTACGTTTAATTCCCAAAAACCCATTTAGCAATCTATTTATTTCAGCATTACTTACCTTTTGTTCCCTTTCTTCAAAATACTTTTTCACAAAACCATATGCAGTTTTATCTGCAATGGTACCTATTGTACCTGCTCTAAATACATATCCTTCACCAAATAGTTCCTCAGTATATTTATGGGCGTTTGATTGATATTCACCAGCAAAATTAAGGTCTATATCAGGCTCTTTATCCCCTTCAAATCCTAAGAAAACCTCAAAAGGAATATCTTGTCCATCTTTATTTAACGAAGTATTACATATTGGACAATTTTTATCATGTAAGTCAGATCCACTAGCTACAGATCCATCAGTAAAGAATTCACTATATTTACAATTTGGACAAACATAGTGTGGTGCTAAGGGATTTACTTCGGTAATTCCACTCATAGTTGCAACAAAAGATGAACCTACAGAACCCCTTGAACCTACTAAATATCCATCTGCTACTGATTTCCATACAAGTTTTTGGGCAATAATATACATTACCGCATATCCATTTGTAATAATAGATGTAAGTTCTCTATCTAGTCTTTTTTGTACAATTTCAGGTAAGGGATTTCCATATATCTCATAGGCTTTTTTATGTGTAATTTGTCTTAATTCCTCATCTGCCCCCTCGATTATAGGAGGAAAAGTACCATTTGGAATAGGAATTATCTCCTCAATCAAATCACTAATTAAATGTGTATTAGTAACAACTACTTCCTCTGCTACTTCTTTACCTAAGTATGAAAATTCCTCTAGCATTTCATTAGTAGATTTAAAATATAAGGGTGCCTGAAAATCTGCATCTGAGAAACCTTGACCTGACATTAGTATTCTTCTATATATTTCGTCTTCAGGCTCTAAGAAATGTATATCTCCAGTTGCAACTACTGGTTTTTTGTTTCTCTTTCCTAATTCATAAATCCTTTTATTTATAGATTTTAGTTCTTCATTATCCTTTACGATTCCATCCCTAACTAAATGTTCATTATTTCCTATAGGTTGTATCTCTAAATAATCATAAAATTTAACTATATCTCTAATCTCATTAAAGCTTTTATTATTTAGTATTGCTTTATATAATTCACCTGCCTCGCAGGCACTACCAATTATTAGACCATCTCTATTGGCCTCTATTAACGACTTAGGAATTCTTGGTTTTCTATGATAATATTTGATATGTGATTCTGAAATAAGTCTATATAAATTCTTTAACCCTATATAGTTTTTAGCCAAAATAATAACATGAAAGGTTTCACCTTTGGATATATCCCTATTTGATATTAAACTATTTAAATCTTTAATACTTTTAAAGTTTTTATCTTTTAAACCATCTAAGATCTTTGTCAAAATTTCACCAGTCGCAGTTGCATCATCCACGGCCCTATGATGATTTATAAGACTTACATCCAAATGTTTAGCAACTATATTTAATTTGTGGCTTTTTAAACTTGGAAATACAGCCCTAGATAATTCAAGTGTATCCAATACTGGATTATCAATTTTAATATTTTCCAACTTCATTTTTTCCCTTATGAAACCCATATCAAAATTAGCGTTGTGTGCTACCAATATAAAATCACCTATGAATTCCTTGAACAAAGGTAAAACCTCTTTTATATAAGGTTTACCTTCTACCATATCATTAGTAATAGAAGTTATTTCGGTAATATGTTTTGGTATTGGAATTTCAGGATTGATAAGCTGACTGAATTCATCTACTATCTTACCATCGATAATTTTAACTGCACCTATTTCTATGATTCTATCATTTTTAGCCGAAAGCCCCGTGGTCTCTAAATCGAATACAACAAAATTATTTATTTCCCTTTCATCAACTATGTTAGTAACTATATCTTTTTGGTCATTTATCATATATCCTTCTACACCATAGAGTATTTTTACTCCATACTTCTTTCCTGCATCCATAGCTTCTGGGAATGCCTGTACCACACCATGGTCAGTAATGGCTATTGCCTTGTGACCCCATAGGCTAGCTCTTTCAACGATCTTTTTGATATTAGCTATACCATCCATAGAACTCATTTGGCTGTGAACGTGTAGCTCCACTCTTTTATCATCTGCAGTGTCCTGCCTCAACTCCTTTGTAAGCATAGCTAATGATCTGAGCATTATAACCGTATCTTTAGAAAAGTTATCATAGGTAACATCACCTTCTAGCAGAACATAACTTTCATCTGTAACATTTTCTAAAAATTCTTCGCGTACATTTTCATTTAAAAATGACTTTACAGTAATTGAATCTGTTCCATCTGAAATATTGAATATAACTAAGGTCCTATTTCCCTTAATTTCTTTAGTCTCTAATTGAAATATATCACCTTTAACTACTACACTACCTAATTGAAGATTTATATCTTTGATAAATGTAGGCTCATCTTTTATACTCTTGCCATAAGTATATGCTTTATTAGTGGATTTCTTTTTGCTTTCCTTTGCTTCTTTAGCAGGTATATCTGTATTTTCCAAAATGTCCTTTGATATCTTTCTTTCCTCAATTTCTTTATCAGCTAAAAATGATTCATTTATATTATTTTCATTATTTTCGTTATATTCAACCAAAAGCTTCTTCTTCAATTTTGCAGATATTATGTCCGTAAGATTATCTACTAATCCATTTCTTGTTACAGAAAAGAAGGCCATCTGATTAGGTAGTATTAGTTTCAGATGAGTTTCTTCAACTTCCCATTCAATACTCTTTATCCATGACCCACTAGAAGGAATCTTCTCTAAAATTATTTCATTAATATAATCTATAAAACTATCTATATTATTTTCATCACATGAAATTTTCTCCGTTATATTTAGTTTTACTTTAAATTCCTTGAACATATCCGAAAACATAATATTTAAGTCATTTGCTTTCCCATCAATATCATCATTTACTTCCAAGTCTAGTATTAATTCCATAGTAGTTTTAATAACTGAAACTTTTTTTACTATTATATTACATGTTTTTAAATGATTATATTTTTCATCAGTAACTAAGTCTTTCAATAAAACCAATCTTGTACCCCCTTTATGGGATAATTGTTATGTCAATTTTTCAATTCACAATGCACAGTTCATAATTAAAATCCTTGATGCTAGTACCACTGTGCTAATTGTAACAATTATTAAAGTTTCTCAATTTCTTTTAGAAGTTCTTGTAATAAATCTTCTTCTTTGACCTTTTTTATTATTTCACCTTTTCTGAAAATAAGCCCTTCGCCTGCCCCACCTGCTATACCTATATCTGCCTCTCTCGCTTCTCCAGGCCCATTTACTGCACAACCCATTATTGCTACCTTTATATGTTTATCAATGCCTTCTAAAGCTTTTTCTGCCTCCTCAGCAATTCTAATTAAATCAATGTTTGTCCTACCACAGGTCGGGCAAGAAATGAATTCTAAGCCCTCATTTAATAGTCCTAATGACTTAAGTATTTCTCTGCCTACCCTAACCTCTTCTACAGGATCTCCAGTTAGCGAAACCCGAATTGTATCACCGAGACCCATAGCAAGGAGGCTTCCTATACCTACAGAAGATTTAATGGTTCCCCTCCATGGGGTACCAGCTTCAGTAATTCCCAAATGGAAAGGATAATCTACTAATTCAGCCATTTTTTCATATGCTTTGATGGTTAAAGGTACGGAACTTCCCTTCAATGCTATCTTTATATCATAAAAATCTAAGTCCTCTAAAAATTTAATTTGTTCCATGGCACTATATACCATTGAATTTTCATTTACACCGTTATATTTTTCCATGAATTCTTTTTTTACTGATCCCGAATTAACACCAATTCTAATAGATAAATTGTTTTCTTTACAGTTTTTTACTACTTCTTTTACCTTTTCCAAACTCCCAATGTTTCCTGGATTTATCCTTAATCCATCAATACCATATTTTATAGATTCCAGGGCCAGTTTATAGTCATATTGAATATCAGCTATTATAGGAATATGGATTTGTTTTTTAATTTCTTTGATTGCCTTAGCATCTTCTACAGATGAAACTGCAACTCTTACAATATCACAACCCGCATCTTCAAGTAATAATATTTGTTTTACGGTTGATTTTATATCATGGGTTATTGTGTTTGTCATTGATTGGACAGTTATAGGATTGTCTCCCCCTATTAACTTTTCCCCAACCTTTATAACTTTAGTTTTTCTTCTTTCCATTTGATCACCTACTAGAATAATTTAAGAATATCTTTATATGTTACTAACAACATTAGAGAAATCAAGAATACAAAACCAACTAAGTGAACTACACCTTCTTTATTTGGGTCCATAGGTTTACCTCTGATTAATTCAATCAAAACGAAAACTATTCTGCTTCCATCTAAAGCTGGGATAGGTAGTAAGTTGAAAAATCCTAAATTCACACTTATAAACCCCAATATAAACAAAAGATTTATAAATCCCAATTTAGCAGCCTGACCCACCTCATTTATTACACCAATTGGGCCAGCTAAATCATTTGATGAAACCTGACCTTTAAACAACATACCTATAAAATTAAACATAAGCTTTAGAAAGAATAATGTGTTTTCAATTCCGCCTTTGATTCCTAACCATAAAGACCTTTCATAAATAGAAGTAATTCCTATAATAGTTCTACCTTCATCAGTAGTAGGCATGACATTCAAGACTTTTTCATTACCGTCTCGTTTAACCCTTAATTCAATTTCTTTATTTGAAGGTAGTTTGCTGACTGTTTCAGTTATATCATTCCAACTCTTAATATCAATATTGTTTATTGAAATAATAGTATCTCCTGATAAAACACCACTTACCTCAGCAGGTGAATTTGGTATTGTCTCTATAGTAGTTGTGGGTACACCTGTATAAAATGCAACTATAGAAAGTGCCACAATTGCTAATACAAAATTCATTATTGCTCCAGCTGCTAAAACGGCCATCCTTGCAAAGGGAGAGGCGTTATTAAAACTTCTAGGGTCTTTTGAGTCTTCATCCTCACCTTCCATCTTGACATAACCACCAATAGGAAGAGCTCTCAATGTATATATAGTTTCACCACTTCTCTTTTGCATTAATTTAGGTCCCATTCCAATTGCAAATTCATTGACTTTAACTCCAACAAGTTTAGCAACAGTAAAATGACCTAATTCGTGTAATAATATTACTAACAAAAATACAAATATTGAAGCTATTGCTGTTTGCATTAAAACACCACCTTAGATTAAAAAATACTTGACATAATAATATATTATTGGTGCAGTTAGAATAATACTATCAAATCTATCTAAAACTCCCCCATGTCCTGGAAATAACTTACCATAATCTTTAATTTTAGCAATTCTTTTTATCTTTGACGCTATTAAATCACCCATTTGGGATGAAATAGATGCAATAATTGCTAATATAGATAGGCTTAAATAGGATTTTATATCCATATAATAGGCAAAGATAAGTGTAAGCACAAGGCTTCCAAGAATTCCGCCTATTGAACCTTCAATTGTCTTATTTGGACTTATATTTGGGCACAATTTTCTTTTCCCAAAAAGGTTCCCAAAGATATATGCGAAGGTATCAGTACCAAATGAGATAATAAATATTAACCATATGCTAGTTGATTTATCTAAATAATAGATATGAAACATCATAAATGGAATATACATTATACCTATTAAAGTAATTGTAATATCTCCTAAGGTAGTTTTCTTAGCAAATATATGAACCATTAGTAATATAGTGACAACAGTAAATATAAAATTTATGGTTAATTTTGGTGTAAGTGAAGAAATGTAGAATCCCAAAGTACCTAATACACCAATATATAATATAGGATTAAGTCCAATATTATGTACAGCTCTATAAAATTCATAAAGACCAATTAAAGATAAAATAAAGATGGAAGTAGAAAGATATATTCCACCTTTATTAACTACTAGTATAAGTAAAATAATTCCAATTATCCCTGTTATACTCCTTTTGACTAATTCCACTTAAATTCCTCCAAATCGTCGATTTCTTTTCTGATAATCTAAAATAGCATAATAAAAATTTTCCTCTTTAAAATCAGGCCACAAAATATCTGAATCAGAAAAATAAAATTCAGCATATGCCATTTGATATAGTAAGAAATTGCTAATTCTTAATTCTCCACTTGGTCTTATAATAAGATCTACATCTGGTTGACCCTTAGTATAAAGATAATTTGAAAATGTCTTTGTATTTAATTCATCCTTTGTTATTTTACCCAATTCCAAATCATTTAAAAATCCTTTTATACCATAAATTATCTCATCACGTCCTCCGTAATTTAATGCGATATTTAAGGTCATTTTAGTATTGTTTTTGGTCTTTTCAACTGCCCTTTCCACTTCTAGTCTAGGGGTTTCTGGCAGCTTAGTTATATCACCTAATATGTTTAATTTTATGTTATTTCTATGTAACTTATCTAATTCTCGTCTTATATATAAAACAAGTATCTTCATTAATCCTTCGATTTCTGTTTGTGGTCTTTTCCAGTTTTCAGTAGAAAAGGCATATAGGGTTAAATACTTAATACCTATTTTGCTCGCACTTTCAACTATCTCTATAACCCTTTCCATACCTTCCTGATGACCAAAGTTTCTAGGCAAATTTCTCTTTTTTGCCCATCTTCCATTACCATCCATGATTATACCGATATGAGTTGGTAACGAATTTAAATCTATCATGTCAATTAAATTGTTGTTTTCGTATTCTATATCTTTCATGATAGCCCCCATCACGAAAAACCCCTTCCTTTGAAGGGGTTTCTTTAAATTTCCATTATTTCTTCTTCTTTTTTCTTAGTAATTTCATCAACTTCTAAAGAATATTTATCAGTAATTTTTTGGATTTCTTCCTCTGCTAATTTTCTATCGTCTTCTGAAATCTCTTTATTTTTTTCCATCTTTTTAATTGTATCAATTGCATCTCGTCTAGTGTTTCTTAATGCTACTTTAGCATTCTCACCATTTTTCTTTACAAGTTTCGCTAATTCTTTTCTTCTTTCTTCTGTTAACTGAGGTATAATAAGTCTAATAACCTTTCCATCATTTGATGGATTTAATCCTAGGTCAGATTTAAGTATTTCTTTTTCGATTGCAGGTATTAGTTTAGAGTCCCAGGGTTGTATAACTATAAGTCTTGGTTCAGGAGCTGTAACACTCCCTATTTGTTTCAATGGTGTAACCTGTCCATAATAATCGACTGTAATCCTATCTAATAAAGATGGATTTGCTCTTCCTGCTCTAATACTTTGTAATTCTTCTTTGTAGACAGAGATGGTTTTACTCATTCTACTTTCTGTCTCTTTGTAAATTTCCATACTTAATCCTCCTTTACATGTGTTCCTATTTTATTTCCTAAAATAACATTTTTTATATTGTCTGCCTCATCAATCCCAAATACTATAAGAGGAATTTTATTATCCATGCACAATGATGTTGCAGTGGAATCCATAATTCCTAGTCCTAAATTAAGTATATCAATATATTTTAAAGTGTCAAATTTTTTCGCATTGGCATTGAATTTAGGGTCTGAATCATATACACCATCGACACCCTTTTTAGCCAATAAAATAACTTCCGCCTCTATCTCAGCTGCACGAAGTGCTGCTGTAGTATCAGTTGAAAAATACGGATTCCCAGTTCCAGCTGCAAATATAACAATTCTACCTTTTTCTAAGTGCCTTATGGCCCTTCTTCTAATATATGGTTCTGCAACTTGTCTCATCTCAATCGCTGATTGTACCCTAGTAGTTACTCCTAAATTTTCCAAGGCATCTTGTAAGGCCAAAGCATTCATTACTGTTCCTAACATGCCCATATAATCAGAAGTAGTACGATCCATATCCTGAGAAGATCTTCCTCTCCAGAAGTTGCCTCCTCCTACGACTATTGCAACTTCAACACCTAATTTATGAAGTTCAATAACTTGTTCAGATATACTATTAACTGTTTCAATATCTATTCCAGTACCTTTAGAGCCTGCTAAAGCTTCTCCACTTAGTTTTAGCACAACCCTTTTATAGATGGGTCCCATATAAACACTCCTAGCAATTAAAATTATTTAAAAGGAGAACAACAAGTGTTCTCCAAATGATAAAATTACATGTTCATTTGCTTTGCTACTTCTTCCGCAAAGTTTTCTTCTTTCTTCTCTAATCCTTCCCCAACTTCATATCTAACAAATCTTCTAATCTTTAAATTTTCACCAATCTTAGCTATTTTTTCATTTAGCAAGTCTTTAACCTTTACACTTGGATCTTTAATGAAGTCTTGTTCAAGTAAACAAATTTCTTCAAAGTATTTATCCATTCTTCCGTCTACAATCTTATGTGCAATATGCTCAGGTTTTCCTTCGTTAATAACCTTATTAACTTGAACTTCTCTTTCATGAGCTATTTCAGCCTCAGGAACATCTTCCCTTGAAACATATTTAGGGTTAGCAGCTGCTACTTGCATAGCCATATCCTTAACGAATTGTTTAAATTCATCTGTTTTAGCAACAAAGTCTGTTTCTGAGTTTACTTCAATGATAACTCCAATTCTTCCACCATGGATATAGGCATCAACTAAACCTTCTGAAGCAATTCTGCTAGCTTTTTTAGCTGCAGATGCTAAGCCTTTTTCTCTTAATAAATCAATAGCCTTGTCAATATCTCCTTCGGTTTTAACTAGTGCATTTTTGCAATCTAGCATCCCCGCACCTGTTCTTTCTCTTAATTCCTTAACCATAGAAGCACTTATATTCATTTTACCCCTCCTCTAATTGTTAAAAATGGTAAGAGATTAAAGGAAATCCTCTAAAGCTCTTACCAAATATCTATTCTTCTCTAGATTCTATTTGTTCACCTTGTTTGCCTTCAAGGACTGCATTAGCAATTGTTTCGGTAAGTAATTTAACTGCTCTTATTGCATCATCATTACCAGGAATTACGAAGTCAACTTCGTCTGGATCACAGTTTGTATCTACAATACCTACTACTGGTATACCTAAAATTTGAGCTTCTTTAACAGCTATTCTCTCTTTTCTTGGGTCTACAATAAATAAAACATCTGGTATTTTGTCCATATGTTTAATTCCACCTAGGAATTTTTCTAGTCTTTCTGCCTCATGTCTTAGTTTAATTACCTCTTTTTTCGGTAAAACATCAAAGATTCCGTCTTCTTCCATCTTTGATAGTTCATGAAGTCTATCAATTCTTTTTCTGATAGTTTTATAGTTAGTTAACATACCACCTAACCATCTTTGATTGATATAATGCATATTGCATCTCTTTGCTTCACTTTCAATAGCTTCTTGAGCTTGTTTCTTTGTACCTACAAAAAGAACTTCTCCTCCATCTGCAACAACCTCTTTCATAAAGTCATATGCTTCTTCGACTTTCTTAACAGTCTTTTGTAGGTCAATAATGTAGATACCATTTCTTTCTGTGAAAATATATTGAGCCATTTTAGGATTCCATCTTCTTGTTTGATGTCCAAAATGAACCCCTGCTTCTAATAAAGATTTCATTGTAATTACTGACATACTAGTCACCTCCAAGTTTTTTTCCTCCACCCCCCTCACATATCTCAGGACTCAAAATGAGCACTACCCTTGATATCAGAGAGTGTGTGTAATCACTATAGCATTATAACATAAGAAATTTTCTAAATCAATAATATTATTCTATTTATTGTTAAATAAAATTCATAATTCAATTCACAGTTCACTTCAACTAATTCACGATTCACAATTGTTCGGGTCATTCTTCTGGGTCTAAAAATAGGAGATTCTTCAATTGTAAAGCTTATACTGACCGATTCAGAATGACACAGCAGTGTTTTCGGGTCTTCTCATTGTCCATTGTCAACTGTCCATTGTCAATTTTTAGCCATTGCCTGTTTTCCGTTATTCACTATTCACTGTTAGTTCTTATCTCTTAGCTATTATTATGCTCTCACTTTTTTTAATTCTTCCACTAATTTATCATTAAGTATCTTTATATGTGTTCCTTTCATACCTAATGATCTTGATTCAATAACACCAGCACTTTCAAATTTTCTTAAAGCGTTTACTATAACAGATCTTGTTATACCAACCCTGTCAGCAATCTTACTTGCTACTAATAATCCTTCCGAACCATCCAATTCATTGAAAATATGTTCCATTGCTTCTAATTCAGAATACGATAATGTTCCAATAGCCATTTGTACAACTGATTTCTTTCTAGCTTCTTCTTCAATCTCTTCATTGGTTGCCCTTAGAATTTCCATTCCAACTATTGTAGCACAGTATTCAGCCAGTATTAAATCAGACTCATCAAATTCCCTACCAATTCTAGCTAATACTAAAGTACCCAGTCTGTTACCACCACTATTGATTGGTATTATAGTAGATATCTTATCAGGATAATCACATTTAGATATCTGGTCAAATACACAGTCACTTATTTCTTTTGTATTTTCTTTTGTTTCATTAATTCTAAGTAATTCATCATTATACTTTTTAGGGAAGCGTTTTTCCCTCACTATCTCGGAATTTATAATTTCACATTCATATCCATCAGATAGTTCATATCCCAAAACTCTTCCTTTTTTACTAGCTATATAAACATTAGCTTCCATTATGTCACTTAGTATTTTGCTAAGTTCGGTAAAAGAAACTGGTCTTGTACCATATGATTGGAACGTCTTGTTTAATCTTCGTGTCTTATGCAATAAACTTTCCATATAATATCTTATCCCCCTTATTTTTCTACAATTTGTAAATAATTTTATCACATTTAATACAATTCAGAATATTTCTACATATATAAGATACTATAAAATTGTTCAAATGTACAGAAAATTATTATAAATATTCATTATTTTTTAAAACAAATAGGAAAGTTCTACTCTAATTAATGTAATAAAGAACTTTCCATCAATGAGTTTCAAAAAAGGCTACAATATAATTCTACTCAATAATTCTATTCAGAGGCCTTTTTTATAAAACCACATTCCTTGTTTGAACATTTAATAATATCTGCACTTTTATTCCTTTTTATTACCATATATTCTCCGCAATTTGGGCATTTCTCATCATATGGTTCATCCCATGAAACAAATTCACAATTGGGATAATTACTACATCCATAAAATGTTCTTCCATTCTTTGATTTTTTTCTAACAATTCTACCTTCATGACATTTTGGACAGATTACATTTATCTCATCTAGAATTGGTTTAGTATTTCTACATTCAGGAAAACCAGGGCATGCTAAAAACTTGCCATAACGACCTGATTTAACAACCATATTTCTCCCACATTTTTCGCATAAAACATCACTTACTTCATCTTTCACTTCTATTTTGTCAATTTCTTCTTCAGCTTTTTCTAATTCAACCTTAAAATCACTATAAAAATCATCTACTACTTGTACCCAAGTCAATTTTCCCTCTGCAATATCATCCAATTTTTCTTCAAGGCTAGCGGTAATC
>JAPXKQ010000031.1:0-25667 GCA_033809995.1 Tissierellaceae bacterium | reverse complement strand
ATACCTTGACACTTCCAACAAACCAAACCTTTGCAGGTATTATGGATATAATATCACATATATTTGAAAGATACTTTACACAAACATCAAACGTGGATTTAACTGATAGTCTATCCGAAGGAACATTAAGAACTGTTATCAAAAATGCTTATATTTTAAAAAAAGACCCACAAAACTTTGATGCAAGAGCTGAAATAATGTTTGCAGGTACTATTGCTCATAATGGATTACTTGGAGTAGGCAGAGAAGAAGACTGGTCAAGTCACAATATAGGTCATGAGATAAGTGCGCTATATGGTACAACCCATGGAGAAACACTGTCTATTATTTTCCCAGCATGGATGAAGTACGTTTATAAAGAAAATGTTGATAGATTTGTTCAATTTGCTACAAAGGTATGGGATGTATCTGAAGTTGGTATGGAAAAAGAAGAAATAGCATTAGAAGGTATCAAAAGGCTAGAAGGATTTATCACAGATATGGGACTTCCTAAGTCATTTACCGAAGCCAATTTACCAACTGATGATATTGATTTGATGGCAACAAAAGCAACGGAAGATGGACCATTAGGAAACTTTAAAAAGTTATATAAAGAGGATGTTGTAAATATATATAATTTAGCGAAATAATATGGAGATTTCTACATTACCCACAGGATTACAATTAGAAAGTTTAAATCACAGCTAATAATTGACATGTAAATAAATATGGTATATTATTATAATTAGCACTCGTAGTTTGAGAGTGCTAATACTATTTTATGATTAAGGAGTAGGTGTCTTATGGAAAAAAGAGAATTTAGAGCGGAATCTAAAAGATTATTAGATTTGATGATTAATTCAATTTATACGAACAAAGAGATTTTCTTAAGAGAGCTTATTTCTAATGCCAGTGACGCAATAGATAAGATGTATTATAAGGCATTAACTGATAAAAATTTATCCTTTAATAAAGAAGACTATTTTATTAGAATTGACGTTGATAAAGAAAATAGAACTTTAACTGTATCTGATACAGGTATAGGTATGACTAAGGAAGAACTAGAAGAAAATCTTGGAACCATAGCTCAAAGTGGATCCTATGCATTTAAACAAGAAAATGAAATTAAAGATGGATTTGATATAATTGGACAATTTGGTGTAGGTTTTTATTCGGCCTTTATGGTAGCTGATAAAGTAACTGTAATTACAAAGGCTCATGGAGAGACTCAGGGCTATAAATGGGAATCCGAAGGAGCAGACGGATATACTATTGAACCTAATGGAAAGACACATACTGGAACAGATATAATATTAAAATTAAAAGAAAATACTGAAGATGAAAACTATGATGAGTATTTAGAAGAATACAGATTAAGAGGGATTATCAAGAGATATTCTGATTTTATAAGATATCCTATAAAAATGGAGGTAACAAGTCATAAATTAAAAGAAGGCTCAGAGGATGACTATGAAGAGGTTAAAGAAGAGAAGACCATAAATAGTATGGTTCCTATCTGGAGAAAAAATAAAAATGAATTAACAGACGAGGATTATGAAAAGTTTTATTCAGAAAAGCATTTTGGATTTGAAAAGCCTTTAAAATATATTCATATGAGTGTTGATGGGCTTATTAGATATGATGCAATTCTTTATATCCCTGGACAGACACCTTATGATTTTTATACTAAAGAGTATGAAAAGGGACTTGAATTGTATTCCAGTGGTGTACTTATTATGAATAAATGTGCTGACCTTTTACCAGACTATTTTGGATTTGTTAAAGGTATAGTAGATTCAGAAGACCTATCACTAAATATCTCTAGAGAGATGCTACAGCATGATAGGCAATTGAAATTAATTGCTAAGAAGATTAGGGAAAAAATCAAGGATGAGCTTATTAATCTATTGAAGAGTGATAGAGAAAAATATGAACAATTCTTTGAAAACTTCGGCAAGCAATTAAAATATGGCGTATATAGTGATTTTGGAATGAATAGAGATATGCTAGAAGATTTATTATTATTCTATTCATCTAATGAAAAAAGATTAGTTACTCTTGAAGAATATATAAATAGAATGAAAGAAGATCAAAAATATATTTACTATGCTAGTGGAGAATCTGTTCAAAGAATAGATAAATTACCTCAAGTAGAGTTTGTTAAGGAAAAAGGCTTTGAAATACTTTATCTAACTGATGATATAGACGAATTTGCCATAAAGGTATTAGGTCAATATAAAGAAAAAGAATTTAAGTCTGTATCTTCAAGTGATTTAGAATTAGATAATGAAAATGAAAAGGAAGACAAAGAAGATAATAATGATTTATTAAGCTCTATGAAAGAAATACTTTCTGGAAAGGTAAAAGACGTAAGATTTACAAAAAAATTAAAGGATCATCCAGTATATTTAGCTACAGAAGGAGATTTATCCATAGAGATGGAAAAGGTACTGAGCCAGATGCCCAATAATCCAAATATAAAGGCGGAAAAAGTCCTTGAAGTCAATTCAAATCATAATGTATATAATAGTTTAAAATCTGCATTTGAAAATGATAAGGATAAGCTTAAGCTTTATACAAACCTTCTTTACAATCAAGCTTTATTGATTGAGGGGTTACCATTAGAGGATCCAGTAGAGTTTACAAATAATATATGGAAATTACTATAATAGGGATCCTTCGTTCCTCAGGATGACTCCTTATCTTTTCAATTGTTAGTTGTTAGCTATTTACTAAAAAAATAGGGGTGATGGATTGCTTTATACATATGATTTTTATAAGAAAGCTGCAGATTTTATCCTAAAGAAGATTAATTTTATGCCTGAAATAGGACTAATACTAGGTTCTGCTTTAGGTTCTATATCGGAGGAAATCGAAAATTCAATTGTAATAGATTATAAAGATATACCAAATTTTTTAACATCAACAGTACAGTCTCATGCTGGAAAATTAATATTAGGAAAATTAGGCGAAAAAAATGTAGTCTGTATGTCAGGAAGGTTTCACTATTATGAGGGCTATGACTTTGAAGATTTGACTATTCCAATAAGAGTTTTTAAATTGTTAGGAGTTGAAACTGTAATACTAACAAATGCCGCAGGTGCGATTAATAAATCATATAAACCTGGAGATATAATGATTATAAAGGACCATATTAAGCTTATGGGCGGTAGCCCTATAAGAGGTACCAATATACCTGAGTTTGGACCTAGATTTTTTGATGTTTCTGATATGTACACTAAAGATTTAAGAAAATTAGCGAAGTCAATTGCAAATAATTTAGGAATTAAACTACACGAGGGAGTATATTATTTTGCAGCGGGTCCACAGTTTGAAACACCAAGTGAAATAAAGGCTATGAGAAGATTGGGTGGAGATGCTGTTGGGATGTCTACTGTTACTGAGGCAATCACTGCTGCACATTGTGGGATAAAGGTACTTGGACTTTCTCTTATTTCAAATATGGCTGCAGGGGTATTGAATCAACCTATCACTACAGAAGAGGTAGATGAAGCAGGAAAAGAGGCTTCCAGTAAGATAAAAATGCTAATAAGAGAAATCGTTAAAGAAATATAGTTGCAATTCACAATTAATGATTAATGATGAACAAAAGAGCAATTAACAATTAAGATATCTGTGGTAGCAAGAAAGACCCTAAAGCTAGACCCTAACAATTGTGAATTGTGCATTGTGAACTGTGAATTGATAACAGAGGAGGTACAAATGATACGCCAAGATAAAGACTTAGCTTTTATGCTCCAATACGAAAATATTGCATGGTATGAAGATGGTAAAGTTAGGATTTTAGATAGAAGAGTATATCCTAGAGAAGTTAGATTTGAAGTATGTAATAATTATAAGGAAGTAGCACAGGCAATTACAGATATGGTTACTCAAAGTGCAGGACCATATGTAGCAGCAGGAATGGGTATGGCACTTGCAGCATATGAAGCTAAAGATATGAATGGAAAAAATATGTGGGATTATTTAAACAATGCTGCAGATACCTTATCTACTGCTAGACCTACTACTACAAAGCGAATGAGATTAATTGTAGACGGATGCTTAGAAGCAGCGAAGGAGGCAATGGACAACGGCTCCAAAGTTGATGAGGCAATATTCCAACATACTATAGAACACAATAACAATAGATATAGTAGAATTGGTAAGGTAGCAGAATATTTAGCTGATATGTTTCCTCAAAAGGGTACAATAATGACCCAGTGCTTTGGAGAGACAATAGTTGGGCTTATGCTAAGAGAAGCTAAAAAAAGAGGAAATGAAATAAAGCTTATAGTCCCAGAAACTAGACCATATTTCCAAGGTGCAAGACTTACAGCAAGTGTAGCTTATGACCAAGGCTTTGATGTTACTGTAATTACGGACAATATGCCCGCTTATGTAATGCAAACAAAAAAGGTGGATTTATTTACATCTGCAGCAGATGCAATCTGTATGGATGGATATATTGTAAATAAGGTTGGTACCTTTCAAATAGCAATAGTTGCAAAATATATGGGTATTCCATATTTCGTTACTGGAATACCAGATAAGGGTCATGATAAGATATCAACTGTAACAATTGAAGAAAGAGACCCTAACTTTGTATTACAAGCAATGGGTGTAAAAACGACTATGGAAGGAGTCAAGGGATATTATCCATCTTTTGATATTACCCCACCACATCTTGTATCTGGTGTTGTCACTGATAAAGGTATTTTTTCAGCCTATGACTTAAATAGATACTATAATGAAAATGATAAAGCAGAATTGATTTTATAACATAATGAAATCCCCTTTTAAGTTTTTGAAGGGGATTTTAGATTGGCAACAGTACCTCTATTTCAGTTCCTTTATTTAATTCACTCTTTAACGAAATACTTCCGCCGTGATATTCAACAATATGTTTTACAATAGAAAGTCCCAATCCAGTACCCTGTACCTTTTTAGATCTAGATTTATCTACCATAAAGAAACGCTCAAATACTCGATTTTGATCCTTAATGGGAATACCAATACCAGTATCTTTTACCATTATAGATAAAGAATTACCTTTTTTTTCAATTATTACATCGACACTACCATTTTCATGATTATATTTAATTCCATTATCAACTAAATTGATAATTAATTCTTCAATCATCCTTCTATTTCCTCGAAACTCATAATGTTCCCGTGAAATATTTAGTTTAATATTTTTGTCAGATGCCCTAAATCTTAATTGAGAGAGAACTGTCTCAATAATATCATATATATCCAATGATTCATAATCACTTTCTAAGGAATTTTCCTCTAAATGAGATAAATTAATAATTGAATCAATTAGACCTAAAAGTCTTACCCCTTCCTTATGAATAATATTAGCAAATTTAATTGTTTCTTCTTCTTTGGTCATACCGCTTGAAATCATTTCAGCAAATCCGTTTATAGAGGTAAGAGGGGTCTTTAATTCATGGGATACATTGGCTGTGAATTCCCTACGAACTTTCTCAGCTTCCTTTAATTTGATTATTGATAATTCCATTTCTTTTCTTTGGATAGCAATAGTTTTTATAAATGGTTTTAACTCATCATAAATATATTCCTCTTTAATCTCTTCTCCTGACAATATAGATTCAATATTTTCAGCTGCTACTTTTACAGGTTCAATAATTTTTGAAGTCATATAATAGGAGATAATATAAAGGAATATTAAGATAAAAACTATAAATCCAATAATAGCTGGAAGGATAGTTAAAAACATAAGGCTTAAGTTTTTAAAATTAAGAATAGATTCAGTTTTGTTAATGTCAAAAAACAATAAACCTAATACCACAGAGGTTAAGATAACTGTTATAGTAGATATTGCAGCTAGGCTATAATAGATTTTTCTTTCCATATGCCATCATCCCTCTATTTTATATCCGACGTTTCTTACGGTTTGAATTAGTTCACCAGCATTTCCAAGCTTCAATCTTAAGGTTCTTATATGAACATCTACTGTTCTACTTTCTCCTTCGAAATCAAAACCCCAAACTTCAGTCATTATCTTATCACGACTTAAAACTATACCTTTATTTCTCATAAGATAATTTAATAGCTCAAATTCTTTAAAAGTCAAAGTAATAGTATTTCCATCAACTTCAACCTCATGTCTTTCATTATCTATACAAAGATTATCAATACATAATTTCTTATCATCTTTTTCATAATTTTTCACACGTCTTAAAACAGCTTTTATCCTTGAGATCAATTCCATTACACCAAAGGGCTTTTCTATATAGTCATCTGCTCCCATATCTAGACCTTTAACCTTATCAAATTCACTAGTCTTTGATGTTAGCATAATTACAGGAATCTTATTTGTTTTATAATTAGATTTTAATTCTTCTAGGATTGTATACCCATCAACACCGGGTAACATTATATCCAATAAAATTAAATTAGGCGGATTAGATGTTAGATTATCGAAAAGCAAATCCCCATTCTCAAATCCAATGGCTTCAAATCCACTATTATTTAATGCATAAAGTATCAATTCTCGTATGCTTTCATCATCTTCTATACAATAAATCAAAGGCATCTTAATCAACCCCTTTTGTAGTGAACAGTGAATAACAATTAATTAAAAATTAAAAGATAAAAATTAATAATGAAAACAAAATATAATCTAATAGCTATAACAGCTAAGTTGTGATTTCTACTGCAGTGGAGAAATCTATCAACACAATTTTTAATTCTTAATTCTTAATTTTTAATTATTTAAAACTGTGAATTGTGAATTATTAATTGTCTTAGTTATAATGTTCACCTGTAATGGCAAAATAAACCCATTCAGCAATATTTTGGGCATGGTCTCCTATTCTTTCAAAATATTTAGCTATCATTAAAAAGTCAATGGCTTGCTCGCCAAAATCAACATTATCTCGTATGTGTTGGATAAGTTCATCTTTAATGGTACTAAACAAATCATCTACAATATCATCATATTGAATTACTTTTTTTACAAGTTCTAAATCCTTTTTTACGAAAGCATCTATACTTTCTCGTACCATCTTAATTGTTGCTTCAGCCATTTGTGGTATGTGGACTAATTCTTTAAAATAAGGTTCATTTACAAGTCTTATTGTTATTTCAGAAATATCAGAAGCCTGATCACCTATTCTCTCCATATCAGTAATCATTTTTAGGGAGGAGGATATTAATCTTAAGTCCTTTGCTACAGGTTGTTGTTGTAACAGTAATTTAAGGCATCTGCGCTCGATGGTCTTTTCCATTTCGTTGATTTCTCTATCGCCTTCAACGACTCTATTGGCAAGTTCTATGTTTTTCTCAGTAAGTGCACATACAGCAGCCTCAATAGAGCTTTCTATTAAATTACCCATTTCTATAAGTTCATTATTAAGCAAATCTAATTCTTTGTCAAATTTATTTCTCATAATCTACCATCCTTTAACATATTAGCCAAATCTACCAGTTATATAGTCTTCAGTTTGTTTGTTTTTTGGTACTGTAAATAGCTCTTCAGTATCATTATATTCAATTATTTCTCCATGTAGAAAGAAAGCTGTTTTATCTGAGATTCTAGTTGCTTGTTGCATATTGTGGGTAACTATTATTAAGGTATAATCCTTTTTAAGCTCTTGTACCAAATCCTCTATCTTTGAGGTTGATATAGGGTCTAGGGCACTTGTAGGTTCATCCATCAATAATACCTCAGGCTCTACTGCTAAAGCCCTAGCGATACAAATTCTTTGCTGTTGACCACCCGATATTCTAAGGGCATTCTTCTTCAAATCATTTTTTACTTCATCCCAGATAGCTGCACCACGAAGGCTCTTTTCTACTATTTCGTCTAATTTTGATTTATTTTTAATACCATGAGTTCTAGGGCCATAAACAATATTGTCATAGATACTCATGGGGAAAGGATTTGGTTTTTGGAATACCATACCAACCCGTTTTCTTAAAATATTTACATCAAAATCCTTACTATAGATATCTACACCATCAAGCCTTATATCACCTGTAATTTTACAACCTTCTACTAAATCATTCATACGATTTAAACTTTTTAATAAAGTTGATTTTCCACAACCTGATGGACCGATAAAAGCTGTTATTTTATTTGCATCTATTTCCAAGTTTATACTTTTTAAAGCATGGAAATCTCCATAGTATAAATCCATATTTTTAATTGTAATTTTGCTCATTTTATTTCCCCTTCGTTAATTTGTTACTTAAAAAAGTAGACAAACCATTGATAATCAGTATTATAATTAATAAAACAACTCCCGTTGCATATGATTCATTAACATGCATTCCCTCTGTAGACAATAGATACATATGGAGGGATAGAGTACGACCAGATGAAAACAAACTGTTTGGAATTTTGGTTGCAGTCCCTAAAGTAAACATAAGTGCAGCAGTTTCACCGACAACACGACCTATAGATAATATAATTCCTGAAAGGATGCCTGGCATAGCAACTGGTAAAACTATTAGAAAGATAGTACGTAATTTCCCTGCTCCTAAACCAAAGCTTGCTTCCCTTAAGCTATCATCTACGGACAATAAGGCTTCCTCTGTAGAGCGGATAATCAAAGGTAATACCATGATTGCTGCAGTTAAGGTTCCAGCTAGTAGTGAGTATTGGAAGCCTAATTTTATTACAAAAAATAACATTCCAAAAAGCCCATATACAATAGAAGGTATGCCTGATAGTGTTTCAGTTGCAATCCTAATAACTTCAACTAACTTGTTTCCTTTTTTTGAATACTCCACTAAATAGAATCCAGTAAAAACACCAATAGGTGTAGCTACAACTAATGTAAGTCCTACTAACATTAGGGTAGTTACCAGTGCTGGAAATAGAGATACGTTACTACTTGTATATTCAATTTGAAAAAGGTTTAAATTTAAATTTGGAATACCTCTAAATAAAACATATCCTATTATAAAGAATAAAACTCCAAAGGTAAGAAGTGCAGAGAGTTTTATCATATACCTTATTAATTTACTCAATTGGCACCTCTCCTTTTTATTATTATAAATAATCCATTAATAATAAGAATAAAAACAAATAGAACTACTGCTGTTGCAATAAGGGCTTCCCTATGAGTATCAGCTGCATATGCCATTTCAATAACTATATTCGTAGTAAGAGTTCTTATCCCCTTTGTAAGCCCAGCGGGCATACGTGCTTGATTACCAGCAACTAAGATTACAGCCATTGTTTCACCTATGGCACGGCCAATACCTAGAATAATTGATGACAAGATGCCAGATTTTGCAGCTGGTAATACTACTGATACTATAGCCCTTTCGTGACTAGCTCCTAAAGCTATACTTCCCTCATAATAACTTTCTGGCACTGCACGAATTGAAGCTTCAGACATACCAATAATAGTGGGTAAAATCATAATTCCAAGTAATATTGAGGAAGTGATTATATTCATACCAGTTCCACCAAATATATTCCTAATAATTGGAACAAATACTGTAAGGGCAAAGAATCCGTATACAATAGATGGTATCCCAGCCATTAGATTTACACAGGGTTTTAATATCCGATATGTTCTCTTATTGCAAAACTTTGATAAATAGGTAGCTGTCATTATACCAATTGGTACTCCTATTATTATTGCTCCAATGGTGACATAGAGTGATCCCAATATCATTGGTAAAATACCATATGTTGCGGGTGTATCAGAGGGTTTCCATTTGGTTCCGAATAAAAAATTAAATAAGCCATATTCAGCAATAAAGGGAATGCCACCAGCAAATATAAATATACATATTAGGATAATTGCTACAATTGCCATTGTTGCAGATATTAAGAAGACAATTTCCATAAACTTCTCAAGATACTTAGTTTTCATATATTCTCCTTCATTTCATGTATCATCTATTTAGCTACTTCGCTCCATTTAGTTATTTCACCAGTATAAACAGATTTTATTTGGTCTATTGTCATATCTTCAATAGTATTTTCTTTACTAGTTATAACTGCAATACCATCTATAGCTATAACTTCAGCTTTTAAAACTGCAAGTTCAGAATCCTTTAAATCCCTTGATGCCATTCCTAGATCAGCGGTACCTTCCATAGCTGATTGCATTCCTGCTGATGAGCCAGTGGATTGAATTTCAATATTTACTCCTTCATTTAACCCTTGATAGGCTTCAGCAAGTTTTTCCATAATAGGTGCTACAGATGTAGAACCAGCTACGACTAAATTACCTTTTTGTCCCGAGGCTGTATATGAGGGCAAATTGTCACCAACTGAAACGTATTTACCTTTTAATACAATATCTTGACCTTCTTTACTTAGTATAAAATCCATAAAATCCTTAGCCAATCCACTTAACTCTCCTTTATAAGCAACATTAAATGGTCTTGCTATTTTATAGGAGTTATTTTTAACATTTTCACCCGTGGCTTCTACTCCTTCAACCTTTAAGGCTTTTACAGTATCATTTAAGGAACCTAATGATATATAACCTATAGAGTATTTGTCACCAGCAACTGTTGTCATAACAGCATCTGTACTATTTTGGATAATAGCTTCCTCATATGTTCTGTCTACTTCCTTACCACTTGTATCTTTTTCTAGGATACCTACGATTTCAACGAAAGCACCTCTTGTTCCTGAGCCATCTTCTCTACTTACTACATTTATTGTTTTATTTGAATCGAAACTACTAGATGGACTATTTGGATTAGCTGATTTACTACATCCAGTTATCACTCCCACTAATAGAATACTTACCATTATTAAACTTAAAAATTTTTTCATTAAATTATCATTCCTTTCAGATTTTCTATGACTTTAGTATACTCATTAAATGTTAAATCTATTGAAGAGTTATTGTTAAATGTATGTAAAGTCTACTAGGAAGTCTGGGCTAGTTAAAGTCTGCAATAATTCCTTGCATACTATTAGCATTAATGGTATAATACTTTGGTACAAAATTTATCCTTGCTCTATAAATATTTATAGAGCCGATAGTCCACAAGGAGGTGAAACACATGAGAAAATATGAAGCTATGCTAATCTTTTTCCCTAGTATAGAAGAAGAGAAAAGAAATCAACTTCTAGAAAGATTTAAAGGAATAATCGAAGCTGATGGTTCTATTTCAAATGTTGATGAATGGGGTATTAGAAAACTTGCGTACCTAATCGAAGACATAGGCGAAGGTTACTATGTATTAATTAACTTTGAAGGCACACCTGAAGTAGTAAAAGAAATCGACAGGGTTGCAAGAATTTCTGACGGCATCATGAGACATATGATCATTAAACAAGATTAATAATCATAGGAAGGTGAATGAAGTGAATAATGTTGTTTTAATTGGAAGGTTAACAAGAGACCCAGAATTAAGATATATTCCTACAGGTACGCCTGTGTCACAATTTACAATTGCCGTAGATAGGAATTTGTCAAGAGAAAAGAGACAAGAAGCTGAATCAAGAAATCAACCTACAGCTGATTTTATAAGAATTGTAGTTTGGGGAAAACAAGCTGAAAACTGTGCTAATTATTTAGCTAAGGGAAGTCAAGTTGGTGTTCAAGGTAGAATTCAAACAAGTAGCTATGATGATAAGAATGGCAATAGGGTATATACAACAGACGTTATAGCGGATAGAGTTGAATTCCTTGGTGGAGGAGGGGGTACTGGCAACAGAGCTCCTCAATACAATGAACCTAGCATAGATTTTTCTGATATTGAAGGCTTCCATCCTACAGACAACAATGATGATATTCCATTCTAGGAGGAGGGAAAAAGATGCAAAGAAGATTTAAAACAAGAAAAAGAGTATGTAGCTTTTGCGCTGATAAATCAAAAAGTATAGATTATAAAGATGTAAGTAAGCTTAAAAAATACATCACTGAGAGAGGCAAAATTCTTCCAAGAAGAATTTCAGGCAACTGCTCAAAACATCAAAGAGAGCTTACAATAGCTATAAAAAGAGCTAGGCAAGTAGCTTTGTTACCATATAGTGCAGAATAAGAGAGGATATCCTCTCTTTTTTGATTTTATTTAAGACTTTTTATACAAACTAGAGTATAATATTAATAATAGTTAAAAAAATTCACAAATCACAATGCACAATGCACAATTGTGAAAGCAATGAACTTAGGTCATAAATTATAATTGATAATTGACAAAGAACAATTAAAAGACCCGAAATTATTGCTAAAGTCATCCTGAGTTAATCCCTAAAGCATCGCTATCGAAGGATCTCCTCTTTTTAGGCCCTGAAGATAGACACAGATAATTGTGAATTGTGAACTGAGAACTGTGAATTGCAACTTAGATAGAGGTGAAATTTTTGAAGGATGACAATCAATTGAGGAGAAAAATATTAGAAACATTGGGGGTTGCCCTATTTGCCGTATCTTTTACTATTATTGGAATAGGAACCTTGCCTATTATTTTAATATTATTTCCAATATTATTTATTGCATATGGAGTCAAAAATGGTTTGATTCCGAGTATACTTATAATGGTAATAGTTTCAACAATTGTTGGATATACAACTGATACAATAAGCGGACTATTATTATTTTTGACTTTTGCACCTATAACCATTGTTATAATCTATGGAATTAAAAATAGAAGAAGTTCTATCGAAATATTAGCTGCTTCTTCCCTAATTTTCTTTTTAACCATACTATTAATAGCTGGTTATATGAGTGGAATTTCAGGTATTAATATAGCAAATAAATTAGAGAATAATTTTAAAAGCATATTGACTATACAAGTTGATTTTTTTAAGGAAATGGGTCTTACCAATTTTGAATTATTAAAGGTGAAAGATTTACTAGAAAGTGCGTATAAATCAATGCTTTTAACGGTACCATCCATAGTTATTATTGCTTCATTAATAATTTCTTATGTTAACTATTATGTTTCAGTGATTGTACTTAGGAAGATTGGTATAGGAGTAATTAATATTCCTAGATTTTCAAAATTTAGATTGCCTAACAATATTGTCCCAGGTATTTTAGTTATGTTTTTGGGGGCTTATCTAACGAAGAATATTAAAGGATTTAGTTATGAAACAATTTTAGCTAATTTAATACTACTTATTGGATTTATGTTCTATGTACAAGGATTATCAGTTATAGATTTCCTAATGATTAAAAGAAAAATAGTATTTCCTTTAAGAATAGTATTTTTATTGATTATTGTTTTCTTTACTCCATTAGTGTCTATAATATTGTTATTGGGTTTATTAGACATTCTAATAGATGTTAGAAAGATTAGAAAACCAAAATCCTAATGGGAGGATTATTATGGGGAAAAATATTTTTAAATGGTCAGATACAAAATTGTATCTAATAATCATAGGGTCAATGGTTGGTATAATAGCTATTTATGAGCCAGTATTAGCTTTTATTGGTGCATTGGTTTTGGCTTATTTATTGTTTTATAATTATAAAAAAACCAATGAAAAGAATAGAGAGCTTACAAAATATATAGAGGGCTTATCAAGTGAATTTGATTCAGCAACAAAGCATGCTATTTTCAATATGCCATTTCCACTAGTTATAATTGACGAAAATGGCGCTATAACATGGTATAATACTCCTTTTTTGGAAATGATGGTGGAGGAAGATATACTCAATGAAAGGATATATGAATTAATACCTAACTTTAAACTAGATGAATTACTGAAAAATGGTGATGATATTCCAATTGATATTAAATACGGAGATAATTATTATAAGGTATATTCAAATAAAATTGACACTAAAAAGATCAATAATAGAAACAAAATTATATTGCTTTATTGGGTTGATAATACAGAATATATTAAATTGGAAGCAAAACATAAAAGAGAAAACACTGTAATTAGTTTGGTTTATGTAGATAATTATGATGATGTAAAAGGCACTACTCCAGATGTAAATAGACCGCTGGTTTTAGCAGAGATAGATAAGAGAATAGCGTCTTATTTTACCAGATATGGGGGATTGGTAAGAAAATTTGAAAATGATAAATATTTAATTGTCATGAACTACTCTGGTTTAGAGAGCATTAAATCTAAGAAGTTTGATATATTGGACCAAATGAAGGAATTAAATATAGGCAATACAATACCAATTACATTGAGTATGGGTATTTGTGCTACTGAAAACAATATAATAGAATCCTATGAAAATGCAAGGGCGGCTATTGATATTGCTTTAGGTAGAGGTGGAGACCAAGCAGTTTTGAAATCAGGTCCATCATTCGAATTCTTTGGGGGCAAAACAAAGGCATTAGAGAAAAGAAACAAGGTAAAGTCAAGGGTTATCGGCTATGCTCTTAGACAGTTAATTGACCAAGCAGAAAGTGTGTTTGTAATGGGTCATAAAAACCCTGATATGGATTCCTTTGGGGCGGGTATTGGAATTCTACGAGCAATTGAAAATAGAAATAAAAAAGGATATCTAGTATTAAATGGGGAAAATCCTTCAATTAAAAATATATATGATAAACTAAGAAAAGAACAACCGAGTTTATTAGAAAAGATTATTACATCTGAAAAAGCTAAAGAAATAATAAATAAAAACTCATTAATGATAGTGGTAGACAATCATAAACCTTCATTTACAGAGGCACCAGAATTGCTAGATTTAGTGGATAAGGTGGTTGTTATAGACCATCATAGAAGAGGAACTGAATTTGTAAAAGACCCTGTACTCACGTATCTAGAGCCTTATGCTTCCTCTACATGCGAGCTGGTTACAGAAGTATTGTCATATATGAGTGAAAATTTAAATCTAACAAAATTTGAGGCTGAAGCGTTATTAGCTGGTATTACTGTAGATACTAAGAATTTTAGTTTTCAGACTGGTGTAAGGACCTTTGAAGCAGCTTCTATTCTAAAGAGAGCAGGGGCTGACACTACTACTGTTAGACAGTTATTCAGAGATAACTTCAACACATTTATTTCTAAGGCGGAAGTTATTCAATCTGCAAAATTAATTTTAAATAAAATTGCAATAGGTAAATTGGATAGGGAAATGGAAGACTCAATCCTAATTGCTGCACAGGCAGCAAATGAATTGTTAGATATCAATGGAGTTGAGGCATCATTTGTTTTAACTAGAGTTAATGATAGAATCCACATTTCAGGAAGATCATTAGGTGATATAAGCGTACAGCTTATTTTGGAAAAACTTGGTGGTGGAGGGCATTTTACAAGTGCAGGTACCCAATTATCAGGTGTAAGTATGGATGAAGCCGAAAAGATGTTAATTGATAATATAAAAGAATTTTTACAGGAAGGTGAAAATAAATGAAAGTGATTCTTTTGAAAGATGTAAAAGGTTTAGGAAAAGCAGGAGAATTAGTTAATGCTAAGGATGGTTATGCTAGAAACTTTCTTTTTCCAAGAAATTTAGCAATAGAGGCTACACCTGTAAACTTATCAAAATGGGAAGAGGATAAGAAAAAAGAAGAAGCTAAAAGACAAAAAGAGCAAAATGAAGCTATAGAGTTGAAAAATAGAATAGAAAAGATGACTGTAACCATTAAAGCTAAAGGTGGGACAGGCGGAAGACTATTTGGTTCAATTACCTCAAGTGATATAGCCGATGCCCTAAAGAAAGAACATAAAATTGATATAGATAAAAGAAAAGTTGAATTAAAAGAAAATATAAAAACTACAGGTACAACGGAAGTAGATATTAGAGTATATGCAGAAATTACTGCAAAATTAAAGGTTAATGTGGTAATTGATTAGTGGGGGCGATTGAAATAGAAGCTGAAGCTATAATGGGACGAGTTCCTCCCCATAGTATTGAGGCGGAACAATCTGTCTTGGGATCAATGTTAAAAGATAAGGAAGCTATAAATACAGCCTTGGAAATCATTAAGCCAGAAGATTTTTATAAAGAGGCTAATAGAGAAATTTACGAGGCTATGATTGTACTTTTTAATAAAAATGAACCAGTTGATTTAATCACACTATCTGAAGAATTAAAAAGAAGAGGGACTTTGGATAATGTAGGAGGAGTAACTTATCTAGCAAATCTTTCTAGTAGTATTGCAACTACGGCAAACACCAAATATTATTGCAAAATAGTAGAAGAAAAATCAATTCTAAGAAGGTTAATTAAATCAAGTGATGAAGTCATGGCTAGGGCATATGAAGATACTGATGAAGTAAACGCCATAGTAGAATTTGCAGAGAAAAATATATTTGATATTACACAAGGCAGCAATAAAGAAGGATTTTCACCTATAAGTGAGGTGTTGTTAAATAGCTTTGCCCAAATTGAAGAAAGGGCTGCTAACAAGGGCAAGCTTACTGGTCTTACAACTGGATTTATAGATTTGGATAATAAACTTTCTGGATTACAAAAGTCCGACTTGATTCTTTTAGCTGCTCGACCTTCTATGGGAAAAACAGCCCTTGGCATAAATATAGCAACAAATAGTGCATTAAAAGCAAATGCTAAGGTAGCAATTTTTTCTCTAGAAATGAGTAAGGAACAGCTAGTACAGAGAATTATAAGTGCAAATGCACATGTAGATTTACAAAAAATAATAAGTGGAAACCTAGTTGACGATGAATGGTTAAAGGTGGTTGATTCCATGGGACCATTATCTCAAATGAATATATTTATAGATGATACTGCTGGTATTTCGTTAATGGAAATGAAGGCAAAATGTAGAAGATTAAAAATAGAAAAGGGTTTAGACTTAATTTTAGTTGACTATTTACAATTAATGCAATTAGATGGACGTCAGGAGAGTAGGCAACAAGAAATTTCAGCTATTTCTAGGGGACTAAAGGCTTTGGCAAAGGAAATGGATTGTCCTGTACTAGCCTTATCCCAGCTTTCTCGTGCTCCGGAACTAAGATCTGACCATAGACCTATACTTTCAGACTTAAGAGAATCTGGTGCCATAGAGCAGGATGCTGACGTTGTTTTATTCTTATATAGAGATGAATATTATGATAAAGAAACTGAGCTTAAAAATATAGGTGAGGTTATCATAGCTAAGCATAGAAACGGACCTACTGGAAGTGTAGAATTGGTATGGAAAGGTGAATTTACTAAGTATCTTAATAAGGAAAACTACCAAATGCCGAGTTAGATAAGAGGTAATAGTGAAGAGTGAATAGCGAAAATAAGCTAACAGTTAACAACTAACAGCTAACAGCTATAAATTGACAATGGACATTTGACAATTGACAATTAAAGGCACCGTAGGTGTCATACTGAGTGTAACGAAGTATCCCTACTATTATGTACAATATAAAAACTTGGGATCCTTCACGTTGCTCAGGATGACAGCTAGGCTGTAGTTCTTAGTTCTTCACTCTTAGTTCTCAGTTATCTTTTAATTGTGAATTGTGAATTATATATGGGTATATATTCATACAGAGTAAAAGGGAGGATAGATGCATGATTGATAACAAAGTATTACCAATTAATGAAACAGTTAAATGGGTTGGGATATTAGACCCGGGTTTGGTTACATTTGACATTGTAATGGAGACTAAATATGGTACAACTTATAACTCTTATTTCATTGATGCAGACAAAAAAGCCATTATAGAGACAACTAAAGCTACATTTAAAGACACCTATTTGGATAAGATAAAACAAGTTACAGATTTTGAAGATATCCAGTATATAGTATTAAATCATACAGAGCCAGACCACGCAGGGAATTTAACACATCTACTAGATTTAGCACCAAATGCTACAGTTGTAGGTAGTAGATCAGCTATCAATTTTTTAAAACACATGGTCCACAAAGAGTTTAAATCAATGGTAGTAAAACACGGGGATACTTTAGATTTAGGCAATAAGACGCTTAAATTTATATCGGCACCATTTTTACATTGGCCAGACAGTATGTACACCTACCTGGTAGAAGATAAAATGTTGTTTACCTGTGATTCTTTTGGCTGCCACTTCTGTGATGAAAGAATGTTTGATGATTTGGTGGATGATTTTGATGATGCCTTTAAGTATTACTTTGATGTAATCTTAAAACCATTTAGCAATTATATGATTGAGGCAATAGATAAAATCTCTGATTTAGAAATTGATGTAATTTGTCCAGGTCATGGACCTATATTAAGATCAAATTGGCAAAAATATGTGGGGTGGTCAAGGGATATTTCAACCGATACAGAAAGTTCCTGTAAAGATTTAAGGGTATTTGTTGCATATGTTTCAGCATATGGAAATACTAAGAAGGTAGCAGAAAAAATTGCCCAAGGGATAAAGAAGGTTGGAGATATTGAAGTTGAATTGATGGATATAGAGAATGCAAATCTTGAAGAATTAGAGGATAAGGTTTATAAATCCTGTGCATTTATTATAGGTAGTCCTACTATTAATCAAAATACTCTATTGCCAATCTATAAGCTGCTTGCGGTTATAAATCCTATTAGGAATAAAGGTAAACTTGCTGGAGCTTTTGGCTCCTATGGATGGAGTGGAGAAGCAGTAAAGATTATTCAAGACAATTTAAAGAACTTAAAATTAAATATTTACGACGAAGATGGCTTAAAGGTTAACTTTATCCCATATGATAAATCAGATTCACGTGCAATAGAATATGGCATGGGATTTGCTAAAAAACTATTAGAGACTAGAAAATAAGGGTGGGAAAAAACCACCCTTTTTCATTATTCGGAGGAATTATGGAGATTAGGGGACCTAGAATAAGGATAAGAAAATTAAAATTAGATGATGTATTTGAAATGCGTAAATGGGGATATCATGACAATCCCTTATTAGGTGACTATAACTTTCCTGATATGAATGACAAAGAACTTAAAGTGTGGTACAAATTAAAAACCATAGGCTGGCATAACAAATATTATGGAATATTCAATGAAGTTGGCAGTCTTATTGGCTATATGGGGATTAAAAATATTAGAAGGATAAAAAGAGAGTCAACCTTGGGGATAGTATTTGATCCAAACAATGTTTCTCTAGGGTATGGAACTGAATGTTTGTTGAATTTTTTAAATCATTATTTTACAAAGATGAAAATGAAAAGGATGTATCTAGAAGTAGCAGAATTCAACAAGAGGGCATATAGGTTGTATGAAAAAATGGGCTTTAAGCCTGTAGGTTACTATCTTGATGAGTTTTATGATCAAAGACTAGATTTGAGCAATCAATACTATTTAGATGAAAAATCTTCTTTTGTAATTACAGATAAAAAGATATATAATTATATCTACAAAATGAAGTTAGAGAGAAACGTTTTTTTTAAAAGGCAACAGGAGCTGATTAAATGAGTTTTACATTAGAAGTTACTGATATGGATTTAGGAGATACTCCTATTGAAAATATTTTTATAAATGATTATATGCCTATGGCAAATGGTACTTACGTTAAAGTATATTTGTTGGGATTTAAATATGCCCACGATAGAGATGAAAATATTGAGGTAACAAATATGACCATTGCTAAACACTTAAATATCCCCCTTGAAGATGTACTAGGAGCATGGGATTTTTGGGAAGAAAAAGGCATTATAAAAAAGATAGATGAGACACAAGTTAATTATAAAGTAAAGTTTTTAAATCTAAAACAGCTTTACATAAAGAATAATTTGAGTGTATTGAACAAATCTGATGCCCAACCCAAAACATATAGGTATAATGCACAAGACCTTATTGAAGCTAACCAAATACCTACTATAAATGCTATGTTTAACAATATTGACAATATTATGAGAAGACAAACGGTGCCTACGGAAAAACTGCAAATCCTGGGATGGATGTATGATTATAATATGAATCCAGATGTAATTGAAAAGGCATTTTATTATGGAGTTGAAAGAAAAGGAATAAAAAATATAAAATATATAGAAGGTATTATTAGAAATTGGTATGATAAAGGTGTAACCAATAATGAAGCATTGTTAGAGCATTTTAAATCCAATGATGAAAGATTTTATCAATATCAAAGGGTAATGAAATCAATCGGTTTGGTCAATAAAAACATTACTGAAGGGGAAATGAAAATTATCGATAAATGGTTGGATGAATATAAATATTCAATGGACTTAATTCTAAAGGGTTGTGATACCTCAAGCAAAACATCTAATCCTACGGTTAGTTATATTGATGGGACTATTTCCAGTTGGTATAAAAAAGGAATCCGAAAGATTGAAGATATTGAAATTATGGACAAACCACCAGAGAAAAAAGAAACTAAGACAGATAGAAATCCGATTAGAAAAAATATTTCAAATAAAACAAGATTTCATAACTTTGAACAAAGATCAAATAAATACTCTGCGGATCAGTTGGAGGAAATTGCAAGAAAGAAGAGGGAAGCTTATTCTCTTAAAATTAAAGGAGATTAGATATGTATAGTGATATCATGAGAGAAATTTTAAGTGAATATGAAAGAAAAAGGGATTGGCAAGAAAGGGACAAACAAAGAAGAATTGATGAGGTTTATAAGAAAATACCTGCTATTCGAAAGATAGATGAAGATATTTTAAAAATTGGTATTAAAATGTCTAGATATATAATTGGTAACCCGGATGGATACTTAGAAGCTGTTAATGCGGCAAAAGAAAATATAGAAGCACTTAAGATGGAAAAGGCATATTTATTAACCGAGTCTAATATACCGCCTGATTTTATGGATATTAAATACTTTTGCAATAGTTGCAAGGATAGCGGATATTTAGCTAATGGTGAAAAGTGTCATTGTCTTAAACAGGCATTAGTAAGCAGGGCTTATAAGATGTCAAATTTAGAAAATACATTAAAAAAAGAAAATTTTAAAACCTTTGATATAAATATTTTTAGTGATAAACCTTTTGAGGGTGAAAATATGACACCCAGGGAAAATATGAAGGATATAGTTGGAATTGCAGATGGGTTTATAAGTAATTTTGATGAAAATAATGGTGAAAACTTACTTTTCTATGGAACAACAGGTCTAGGAAAGACTTTCCTTTGCAATTGTATAGCCAAGGTTTTACTCGACAAAAACAAAATAGTTATTTATCAGACTGCCTTTACTATATTAGATATATTAGAAAGACGCAGATTTGGTAAAGATAAAGATGATTTAAATGATTTTAAATACAATTTGTTGTTTGATGCAGATTTATTAATCATAGATGATTTAGGTACTGAAGTATCAAATACATTCACAAATGCTGAAGTATTTAATATAGTTAATACCAGGTTGATATCTGGAAAGAAAACAATAATATCTACAAATTTAACCCCTAAAGAAATTACAGAAATTTATACAGATAGAGTGTTTTCAAGAATTTTAGATAAGTTTATTCCATTAAAGTTTTTTGGCAAGGATTTAAGGTGGGAGTAAAGGCGACTAAGAGTCGCCAATTAACAATGCACAATGCACAAATCACAATTATGAAAGCAGATATTTGGGGTCGAAAGAAAGGACCCAAAAGCTTGACCCTAGCAATCAATTGTGAATCGTGAACTGTGAATTGTGAATTAATAGTTATAAGAGGGTGGTAAGTGTGGAATCTAACGAAAGAAGAGAAAAAATCTTGAAATTATTAAAGGGAAATAATGATCCCATAAAAGGTACAACCTTAGCAAAAGAATTTAATGTAAGTAGACAGGTTATTGTACAGGACGTTGCAATACTTAGAGCTGGAGGAGAGGATATTATTGCAACACCACAAGGTTATTTTATACCATCCTTATATAAAAATAATACCATTATTAAGATTATAGCTTGCCATCATAGTACCTATGATGATATTGAAGAAGAGCTTAAAACTATAGTTGATTTAGGGGGTAAGATTGTTGATGTTATAGTAGAACACCCTCTATATGGAGAAATCAAATCTCAAATACAAATAAGCTCAAGACAAGATTTAAAAATATTTATGGAAAATATAAAGGAATTAAAAGCTGAGCCTTTATCATCACTAACAGAAGGAATTCATCTTCATACAATAGAAGTAAGTAACGAAGAAATCTATGAACGAATAAGGGAAGAACTTAGAAAGAAAAATATCTTGATAAATGGTAATTAAAGTGCTATATTTATAAACACAGGTGACAAGACACCTGTAATAACACTAGAGAGGTGTAAATATGACCAAGAATACCAAAAATACCAAAACCAAAGGAATACGAGACTATATTGTAAATATTTTAAATGGAATGGCACTGGGGCTATTTTCATCATTAATTATTGGACTTATAATTAAACAAATTGGTACAATTTTTAGTATACCTGTTTTGATAAGCTTTGGAAATATCGCTCAAAAGCTTATGGGACCAGCAATCGGTGCAGGAGTAGCCCATAGTGTAGGAGCACCTCCACTTGGCATTTTTGCATCGGTTGTTGTTGGAACAATAGGTGCTGGGAGCATCTCATTTGATGGAGCCACAGCCATAATAAGTACTGGTGAACCTGTAGGAGCTTTGATTGCATCTCTAATAGGTGCTGAAATATCCAAAATAATAAAGGGAAAAACAAAGGTAGATATAGTATTGGTTCCTATTTCTACGATTATAGCTGGTGGTCTAGCTGGTAGATACGTAGCACCATATATAACTACATTTATGAATTATATTGGTAGTTTTATTAATATGGCAACTGAATTGCATCCAATTCCAATGGGGATAATAGTTTCGGTTGTAATGGGAATTATACTTACATTACCCATAAGCTCTGCTGCCTTGGCTATATCATTAAAGCTATCTGGATTGGCTGCAGGTGCATCTACAGTAGGTTGTGCGGCAAATATGATAGGTTTTGCTGTTGCCTCATATAGGGAAAATGGAATAGGTGGATTTATTGCACAAGGTATAGGTACATCTATGATACAAATACCAAATATAGTCAAGAACCCTTTGATATGGCTTCCTGCTATTGTATCATCTGCTATCCTTGGGCCAATATCATCCTATGTATTTAAAATGGAAGGAAATAGTATAGGTGCAGGTATGGGCACTAGCGGGTTAGTGGGACAATTTGCAATTATTGATACTATGGGTTCTAGTCCTAGAGTAATTATTTTAATAATCCTTATGCACTTTGTTTTACCAGGGATTATTTCATTTATTGTATCTGAGTGGTTAAGAAAGATAAATTGGATTAAAGATGGAGATATGTCACTATAGTAGGGGAGGTTGTAACTGCCCTACTTTTTTGATTGTACTTTTTTGTTTCTATTGATAATATATAGTTAAGGAAGGTAGAAATAATAATTAACAGGAGGTAGAAAATGAATTTAAGAGAAGAAGCTTTGAAGTTACATAGGGAAAATAAAGGTAAGATTAAAATTGAAAGTAAAGTACCTGTAAACAACGCTAAAGATTTGAGTTTAGCCTATACTCCAGGAGTTGCTGAACCTTGCCTAGAAATTAAAAATAATGTAGATTCAGTTTATGAATATACAAACAAAGGAAATCTTGTAGCAGTTGTTACCGATGGCTCTGCAGTATTAGGTTTAGGAAATATTGGGACAAGGGCTGGTATGCCTGTAATGGAAGGGAAATGTGTTTTATTTAAAACATTTGCAGGGGTAGATGCATTTCCAATATGCCTAGAGAGCCAGGAAACAGATGATATAGTATTTGCTGTAAAACAAATAGCACCTACTTTCGGTGGAATCAATCTTGAAGACATATCTGCTCCAAGGTGCTTCGAAATAGAAGAAAGATTAAAGAAGGAATTAGATATTCCTGTATTTCATGATGATCAACATGGTACAGCAATAATTGTTTTGGCTGGTATAATCAACGCACTAAAAGTTGTGAAAAAAGAGATGTCAGATTTAAAAGTTGTAATTAATGGTGCTGGTGCTGCTGGTATAGCTATAGCAAAATTATTGTTAAATGCTGGGGTTAAGGATGTTCTAATATGTAATAGTAGAGGGATCTTGGATCCATTTGATGAAAAATTGGATGTTCATAGAAGGGAAATGGCAGCAAAGACAAATATTGAAAAAGTAAAAGGTACCTTAAAAGATGCTATAGTAGATGCGGACGTCTTTATAGGAGTATCTGTAGCAGGTGCTCTAACGCAAGAAATGATTAAAAATATGAAAAGAGATGCAATAATATTTGCAATGGCTAATCCTATACCTGAAATATATCCTGATGAAGCAAAAGAGGCGGGAGCAAGAGTAATAGGTACAGGTAGATCGGACTTCCCTAACCAAGTAAATAATGTATTGGCTTTCCCAGGGATATTTAGAGGAGCTCTAGACGTAAGAGCAAGGGAAATAAATGAAGAAATGAAAATGGCTGCTTCCTATGCTATAGCAGGTCTTGTATCAGATGAGGAATTAAGTGAAGATAATATATTACCTGCTGCATTTGATATGAGGGTAGGTGAAGCAGTGGCAAAAGCTGTATCAAAAGCTGCAAAAGAAAGTTACGTAGCTAGAATTTAATATCTTCTTCTAAAAAGGGGGTGCAATAGTGAATAGGAAAATTGGTGTTTTAGATTCAGGCGTCGGTGGTTTATCAGTTATGGTAGGTTTGCAAGAACTATTACCTAATGAGGATATCATATATTTTGGAGATAGTAAAAATTGCCCTTATGGTAACAAAGGAGCAGACGAAATATTTCATTTAACAATGGAAATATTGAGATTTATGGAACAAAATGACGTAAAATTAGTTGCAATAGCATGCAATACAATTTCAACACTAATAGAAAGATTTAGAAGTGAATTTAGCTTTCCTATTATCGACATAATAAGCCCAACGGTAGAGTATATAGAAAAGATAAAAGTTGATAATTTAGCAATTTTTGGTACGGAATTTACAGTAAAGTCCAATGTATATCAAAGACTTTTGAAAGATAAAAATAACGAAATTAGGATTATACCAGAATATAGTAAGACCCTTGCAACATTAGTTGATTGTGGAGATTTTAAATCTGATTTAGTAAAAGATACAATAAAAACTCATATGGATAATATAATCTGTGCTGGAAGTACAAACAATATTGTAATGGCGTGCACCCATTTTCCAATTGTACAAGATATATTCCTTGAAGTGGCACCGGAACTTAATTATATAGACCCAGGGTATGAACAGGCTAAAGCTGTAAAAGATTATTTACATAATAATGGTTTGTTAAATAAAAAGGAAAAGGGTACACTAAATATTTATACATCAGGTGAAATAGATAGATATGAAAAGGTAGTGGAAAAATTAAACCTTCAAAATATTGGAGGGATATATAAAAAACAATTATAAACCTTTGGATATACAACTAAATACTTGAACAAGTGAAAATTAAAGCTCCCATATGAAAGTGGAGCTTTAATTTTTTTTAAGATCCTCTTAAATATAATTCGTCGATGATGTCAGAAAATATATTAAATTGAATAACTATGGAATATTTTGTATAATAAACATAATCTATTAAATGTAATCGGAGGTGTAGCAATGTTAAATGGGGTATTAGTATTTGGGTTATTGGACAATATATCCATAGGTGAGAAAGCTATACTATTTTTTGTTGGGTTAGTACTAGCTATTTTAGTGTACTTATTGACAACAGGATTCGAGAGAGGGAATTTAAAGAGGATAAAAGATAGCCTTAGTCAGATTAAGGAAGGAGATATGTTAAAAGAAGTTCCAGAGGATTTGAAAGGTGATTACAGGCAAGTGGCGGCGCTTATGAATGAGATTTTATTCAAAAATAAAAAGGTCATGGGCAATATCCTTACCTCTTCTGAGAAAACTAAGAACTATG
>JAPXKQ010000030.1:0-27605 GCA_033809995.1 Tissierellaceae bacterium | reverse complement strand
AATGGCTACATATTCCAAGTGACATGCCGACTACCCCATTTGTACATAAAAAAAATAATCCTTCATGTATACTAAAAATAATAACAAGAGTTCCAGTAATTAAATATGATAAAAAACCTATTTTGGGATTAATAATTGATATAAGATAAATAGGTATTGCACTTAAGATTGTTAAGAATACTAGTCCTTCCGTTAAAAATACAGGTATTAATTGAAATATTGCTGCTATTGCTGCAAGTAATGATCCAATTACGATAGTTTTTGTATTCAATGTTATCACCCATTTCTATAATTCTTTGTTTATTATATGGAAATTAACTTATATTGTTACCCTTCAAGAACTCTTAGAACTCTCATTGAATATGCTAGTATAAATAGTTATAAAGGAGGCTTAAAATGAGAGGACAACAACAATCCCCCGATTATTCTAAACAAAATAATAAAGGTACAAGAAACTATAAGAGAAAGCTCAATCCAGCAGATATAAAACTTCCCTCAGAATATTGTATTGATGTTTTTGCATATGGATTGGATACTCCTATCAATATGATTTTCACAGATGATGGCGAGATTCTCGTGGCTGATGCAGGAGTTATAGATGGCAATGGTAAGGTCTTAAAACTTAAGAAAAATTGTTTTGAAGTAGTTGCAGAAGGTTTTAACCCTCCATTAACAGGTATAAATTGGCTAAATGGAAATATTTATGTTTCTCACAGAGGTTTTATTACTATTGTTAAACCTGATGGAGTAAAAGAAGACATAATTTCTGGACTTCCTAGTTTTGGTGACCATCATAATAATAGAGTAGTATTTGGTTGTGATGGAAAGATGTATTTTGGACAAGGAACAGCTACAAACTCAGGTGTAGTTGGATTAGATAACGGTTGGATAATGAAATATCCATTTTTTCACGATTACCCTGGACAAAATATAATATTAAAGGGTGAAAATTTTACAACTGAAAATATTCAAACCAACTCACCTTGCGATTATGCAGTTACTGGGGCTTATTCTCCATTTGGTGTTCCAGGTTATCCTTATGAAATAGTTAAAGGAATAGTTAGGGCAAGTGGTAGTATTCTTAGGGCAAATTTAGATGGTTCAGATTTAGAATTAATTGCATGGGGGCTTAGAAATCCATTTAGAATGAAGTTTGATAAGTTTAATAGATTATGTAGTACAAACCATGGTGCAGATGTTAGAGGCAGTAGACCTATAAACAATTCTCCAGATGAATTCCATATAGTTACCCCTGGATCATGGTATGGTTGGCCTGATTTCACAGGCGGACTTCCAGTTACTTTACCTCAATTTAAACCCGAAGGCGAACCCCAACCTGAATTTTTACTTATGGAACATCCAATGATTCCATCAAGACCATTCTCATTATTTACTCCACACTCAGCCATTATGGGATTTGATTTTAATTATAGTGATTTTGGACCATATGGTGATGTTTATATAGCAGAATATGGTAGCGAGGCACCCGAGACTACAGGAGGGAAGCCATTGCCCGGTGTCGGTCATAGGGTTTCAAGGATTGATATGCAAACGGGAGATGTATCTACTTTTGCAATAAACAAATCTGGCTTTGCTGCTTCTTATACAGGTGAAGGTGGATTTGAAAGACCTATAGATGTAGTTTTTGGTCCTGATAATGCAATGTATGTGGTAGATTTTGCAGTCACACCAGAGGGTGAACCAGATGAGTTTTATCCTAGCTCCGGAGTAATTTGGAGGATAAGTAGAAAGTAATATCCAAGGGGACTGATATGTCCCCTGTCCTTTTTCATAGTTTAAAATTATCTACTACAGTATTTAATGATTTAGAGATATCCTGTAACTTATTTGACATCTTTTCAATTTCTTCAATTATGATAGATTGTTCTTGAATTGATGCTGCAATCTGTTCTGTGGCTGCAGCCGACTCCTCTGAAACTGATGATATATCTTCTATTGATTTTATTACCAATTCTTTGCTACTTGTAGTTTCTTGGATATTATCAATTAAATTTCTGATTTGACTTATAACATTATTAACAGATAAACTTATATTTTCAAATAATTCTTTGGTATCAGAGGATATTTTAGCAGTCTCTTCCATTGCATTTTTTGATGATTTTACATTTGCTTTAGTCTTTGAAATTTCATTTTGAATATCCTTTATAGTATTTTCTATTATACTTGTATTTTCTGATACTTGATTTGCTAATTTTCTTATTTCATTAGCAACAACCTCAAATCCCCTTCCATGTTCACCTGCTCTAGCAGCCTCAATTGCCGCATTTAAAGCTAATAAATTTGTCTGCTCTGCTATATTCTTTATAGTATCTGTAATTTTTCCTACCTCTATTGACTTGTTATCTAAGATATTTACTTGTGAATTCATATTTTCAATAATTATATTATTGTTTGTCATAGCATTTTCTAATACTTCTATAGCTTGTATTCCAGCTTTATTCACATCAATTATTTTTTCAATATCTTTATTAATTATCTTAGTATTTTCACCCATTATATTAATTCTATTATCCAAGGCCAAAAGTTCCTGAAATCCTTGTTCAGCACTTTTAGCTTGATCGCTTGATCCCTTTGCCACCTCATCAATAGAAATAGCTATTTGTTCTATAGAAGCTGAAGTCTCCTCCATTGAACTTGACAAATGAATTGAATCATCCCCTATTTCAGTTGAAATATTTCTAATATTTTTTAATATTTCGTGTAAATTCTCTTGCAATTTGTACATTGCCTCTGCCATTTTTCCCAATTCGGTATTACTATGGGTAATCTTAACATATTTATCATTATAAAGTAAATTATAGTTAGATAAATCTAAGACAAATTCCGTTAACATTTTTACTGGATTAACTACATGCTTGTCCATGGTAACAAAAACAATCATAAAAATAATAATTATAACTAAATTTATAGTTACTATAGAAGTAGTATGTTTTTTATTATACTCTACTGATTCTTGAATAAATTTATTTGTATTTGAACTTAGCCCCTTGCTTATATTATTTATTGAACTTAATACTTTTTCTAAATTGGGTTGTATAATTTTATTATATTTATCTATTCTAGCTTCATAGGTTAAATTATTTATATCTTTCGCCGACTCATGTAAATTCCTATGATATACATCTACTTCTAACAAGTGAGATTTTATATCTTCTGGTAAGAGATCAATATTAGGTGAGTTTATTATATCCTTATATCTCTTGCCAAAACTACAATTCTCAGGATTAAGTTCGCCTGTAAATGCCTCATCTTTAAGGATAGATTCTAACAGTATATTTTTCCATGTAAGATGACTCTCCTTAGCATCCATAAAGACTTGGTTCATATTGTTAAATTCTCTTACATTTATAGACCATTCTAATTGTTTTTTAGCGTTAATAAAAGTCATTGCACTTCCCATAATAAGTACTATTGTTAAAATAATAAAAATCAAATATGTCCTTTTCTTAAGTGTCATATTATTCATCTAAAAACCTCCTCTTTATGTAAATAAAAGTTAATAATTTCCAACTTATCGACATAGCCATTAATACCCTACAAAACAAATATATAAACAATTGCTTATCAAAATTTAAAAGCCCCCCTTTTTAACAAGAGAGGCTTTATACATAATATCGTTGGGCTACCATTTCCCAATCCTCAATAAAATGATTCATCAAATTAGGTCTTCTTCTCACTGCAAGTGGGTGATATGAAACAATAGTTGGAAAACCCATGACATTGTGCCATGAACCTCGAAGGTTTTTTACATGAGCCTCGCTATCATTAAATAATGACTGTACCACAGTATCACCTAAAAAAACGATTATTTTCGGATTAATTGTTTTAATTTGTTGAATTAGAAATGGCTTGCTAAATGCTCTTGCCACTTCTTTGTTGTAGCTACGAAGAGGTCTACATTTTAGCAAATAAGTTATATAAACATCATTTTGTGTTAAATTAACTTGATGTAACGCGCTTTGTAGAGTTTGTCTTGTCCCACATACATACTCTTTTCCTTCTCTATCCTCTCGTGCACCTGGATTATCTAAAATTACTACAATAGAAGCCTTAGGATTCCCCTCACCCCAAATAATACGTGATCTTGGGCTACATACTTCACATTGTTGGTATAGAGTAGCTTCTGGAGGCAGTTTATCCTCTGGAAAAATTATAGGTGTAAATGTCATTATTTCCCCATCCTTAAATAATACAATTATCATTAGTATGACTTAAATATATTTAATTAACCTAGTAATCATATATTATGTAATATCTGGTATTTCAGGATTTTGGGTTTACATGAAAATGATGTTGCAGTATAATAATCAATATTGCATACCCTAATAACTGCTGAATCCTAATCAATTAAGGTACGGAGGAACCATTGTAGGGGTTAATCCACAAATGTGGTAGGGAGCCTTCTATCCCGAACCCGTCAGCTAACTTCGGAAGCCATTTTACGGAAGGAGTGTGTATGTTTATGAAACTAAAAAGATTTTTATCAATTGTAGTAGTTTTACTATTATTGTTGGCTAGTACTACTAGCGTATTTGCAAACGAGGGTTATGTAATATTGAAATTTTGCAGTAAAGGAAATGAGGTCGTAAGACTACAGCAGGAACTACAAAGGCGAGGCTATTATCAAGGTTCCATAGATGGTATATATGGAAAAGGTACAGAGAATGCCGTTATCAATTTTCAAAAGGATAATGGATTAACTATTGATGGTATAGCAGGCAAGCAAACTCAAGCAGCTTTATTTAATAGTCCTACAGTTTCTGGGGGAACAGGCTCCTCTAGTACAAGCTATAGTGAAGGTGATCTTTATTGGCTAGCTAGAATTATAGAGGCTGAAGCAGGTGCTGAACCATACAATGGTAAAGTAGCAGTAGGGAATGTAATTTTAAATAGAGTTAAATCAAGTGAATTTCCTAATACAATTTATGGTGTAATTTTTGAATACTATGGTAGTATTCCTCAATTTAGTCCCGTAGCAGATGGTACTATTTACAATACTCCATCACAAGAAAGTATACAAGCTGCTAAAGATGCTTTAAATGGAGCAAGACCAGTTGGAAATTCGACATATTTTTTCAATCCAGCTAAAGCTGCAGGTTCATGGATTGTAAAGAATAAAGCCTATGTTACTAAAATAGGTGGACATACTTTTTATGCATAGTTGATAAATCATGGTGTAGACTATTTCGTCTACACCTTTTTATCTATTTTCTATAATCCTACCTTATACTTTATATTCATCTTCTTACACTTTCTTTACTTTCCTTATTAAAATGGGCTATAATTCCCTTTGTTATTTGTTCAACGATTTCATTTTGATGTTCTGAATCCAAAAGAAGACCTCTATCAATATCGTTTGAAAGAAATCCCATTTCAACAATTATTCCTAGCGTTGAGGTATTCCCCAATATATAAAAATTACCTGGTGTAGCTTCATGTTCAACTTTAATATCCAACTTCTTATATGTTGAAATATCATTTAAATATTCTTGCATATGCTCTGCAAGAAGCTTACCTTTTTCACTGGTTTTGTGATAAAAAATTATAGGTCCTATTTTTTTAGCATTTTTGATATGATTTACATGGATGCTAATAAATAAATCTGCATCACTATCATTGACTGTTTTTACCCTTGCATTTAAGTCTTCACGATGCCGACTTCCATTACCAATAATATGATCATCAAGTGATTCATCTATCTCGCGGGTCATTACTACTGTTGCACCTTTTTTTATTAGCATATCCTTAAGCTTTAACCCGATTATAAGGTTAATATCTTTTTCAAGAATATCTCCAATATTAGTCCCTCCATCTATCCCTCCATGACCAGGGTCTATTACAATGGTTTTATTATCTAATGGTTTAATTCTAATGATGCTCATTACATCTTGAACCGCTGGAGTTTGCACTAGCATTATCATAACTATCAAAACTATTATCATTGTTATGTAATATGTTGAATAACGATTGATAATTAAATAAATTGTAGGTTTTTTCACTTAATTCACCTCTTAAATTTCAAATCAGAATATTATTTTCGTTATAATTAATATATTCAACTAAACATAAATTAAGAAATGAAAATCCCTCAAACTTATTCGTTTGAGGGTGAGTATTTTGCCACAATATCTTTAATTACTTCTCCAGCTATGATTAATCCCGCAACAGAAGGTACAAATGAAACGCTTCCGGGAATTTGTCTTCTAGTGGTACAATCTTTCTCTTCACTTTCTATGGGCTTCATTGCAGGCTCTTTTGAATATACAACCTTTAGAGAGTCAATGCCCCTTTTTCTCAATTCTGAACGCATAGTTCTAGCAAGGGGACAAATGCTTGTCTTATAAATATCTGTAACTTCAAATTTTGTAGGGTCTAGTTTATTTCCAGCTCCCATGCAGCTTATTATCGGTACATTACTTGCTTTTGCCTTTTCTATCAATGTTAACTTTGATGATATTGTATCTATAGCATCAACTATATAAGTATATTTTGATAAATCATATTCATCTGCATTTTCAGCAGTATAAAATGTTTGATGAATTTCTACATTTACCTTGGGATTTATTTCTAATATTCTATCCCTCATTACTTCTACCTTAATTTTACCGATTGTATTTCTAGTGGCTATTAGTTGCCTATTAATATTGGTTAAACACACCTTATCATCATCAAAAATTGCAATATTTCCTATTCCACTTCTTACCAAAGCTTCTACAGTAAAAGAACCTACTCCACCTACTCCAAAAACAGCAACGGAAGATGTTCTAAGTTTGTTTACTCCTTCTACACCTAGTAAAAGTTCTGTTCTAGAAAATTCATTCATTAAATTCTCTCCCAACTAAATCATAATTTAAAAATCCCACAAATGTGGGATTTCATAATATATTATACCAATAATTATTTTAAAATACTAGCAGTTCTATTTGTTATAGTTATTTTATGCTAGATAACACCTGAATGAAATTTACCAATGGATCAGCGGTACCTTGTAGCTCACACTTTTCGTTCTTCAAAATGTTAATATAATCAATAATTTCTTTTGTAATTATCTCACCTGTACAAATTACTGGTATCCCAGGAGGATATGCCATGACCATCTCACCCGCCACGCGTCCAACTGATTTTGAAAGCATAATAAATTCTTTCTCTAAATAAAATGCTTCCCTAGGGGAAACTATAGTTTTTGAATATTTAGGTATTGAATTTATCCTATTATACTCATTTATGTCGCAATTTAGGGCTATATCTCTAAGACTATTGACTAATAATTTTAAATCTTCTTCCCTATCTCCTATACTTACAATAGCTAAAATATTGTTGAGATCAGCTAATTCAACTTGTATATTATACTCTTTTCTTAATAATGTCTCTATTTCATATCCAGTAAATCCAAGTCTCCTAACATTAATACCTAGCTTTGTTTCATCAAAATCAAAACAACCTGGGCTGCCAACTAGCTCCTTACCAAAGCTATATATTCCTTCAATTCTATTTATTTCACTACGTGCCCATCTTACAAGGTTTAAGGTTTTTTGTAATAGTTCATTTCCTTTAATCACCATATGTTTTCTAGCGATATCTAAGGAACACAACAATAAATAAGAGGCGCTAGATGTAAAGATTAGTTCTAAAATTTTTTTAACCTTTTCTGCTGAAATCCTATTACTTCCTATTAATAAAGCAGAACTTTGGGTTAAAGAACCACCAGTTTTGTGCATGCTTATTGCACACATATCTGCTCCCTGTTCCATTGCTGTTAATGGAAAATCCTCATGAAAATACATATGAGCCCCATGTGCCTCATCTACTAATACTAACATATTGTGTTTATGGGCTAATTTTGCGATGGTTCTTACATCTGATGTAAATCCATAATAAGTGGGGTTAATTAGAAAAATCGCTTTAGCATTAGTATGAGTTTCTATAGCTTCCTTCATCTTCTCAACACTAACTCCATTAGCGATTCCTAATTCACTATTTATCTCTGGTTCGACATAAATGGGTACTGCTCCACTTAGTATAATACCACTTATTGCCGATTTATGAGCATTTCTAGGTAATATTATTTCATCACCAGGATTGCAGGAGCTCATAACCATTGCCTGAATTCCTGACGTAGTGCCATTGACTAGGAAAAAGGCCTTTTCAGCATTAAATGCATTTGCGAATAACTCTTCAGCATCTAAAATAACTCCCATGGGATTATTAAAAAAATCCAAATCATTCATACCATTTACATCCATCTTCAACATTGGTTCCCCTACGAAATCCGTTAATTCAGGTATTCCCCTGCCACCTTTATGTCCAGGAACATGGAAAGGTGTCACTTCATCCTGTATGTATCTTTTAACCGCATCAAATAGAGGTGTTGAATTTTGATTTTTTCTTTCCATCTTTAAATTCACCCTTTTTATATAATCTAGTACATAAAGAAAATTTTTCTCTATTGTATACTATGAATTATTAAAAATATGGTGAATATTTGAGGAGGTTGTTGGGGTTGGGCTTTGGGGTATTTTTTAATTATTTTTTTCTATTACATATGGCATTGGCTTATAATTGCTAATCCCTAGATGTTTAGTTTTTGTCTCCCCATCAGGGTTTGTAATTGTAACCCATGATTCAACTGAAGCACCTGACATACCCTCAACAAGGACATTTTCTTCTCCTTCACTTAAATTTGGATTGATTTTGTAAAGCTTAGGTGCCTCAACCATATTTAATATTTTATGATTCCATTCCACCTTTGGTGGATGCTCCTTGCCGTATAATGCAACATATAATCTATTTCCTATACCTTCCGCCCAAATAAGTATTGGAAATTCGGTGTTATTCTTAAATTTAAAATCCTTTGCACCATATGATACTGTTGCATCCTGTCCATAGGGTACATAAGGTACAGGCATAGAGTGATTATATCTTTCTACTATTTCTAGGTTGCTAAGCACTGAAACATTGTATAAAGTGGAAGATATTTTACATACTCCACCACCAATTGTCGTTGTTAGATTAGAACCAATATAGGTAGGGCCAGACTGATATCCTTTTGATTCATCATATGGTCCAATTGCATTATTTTGGGAAAAAACTTGGTTTGGTTCTAGTACAATTCCTGCAATAGAGCTGGCAGCTAAATGAACATTAAATTCTTCTCCAGGTAATGGATCTTTTAGAACAGCACAATAAGCTGCCATTAAAACATTTGTCCCATTTTCCTCTTGTACCCTTATGAAATTTTCATTATTTTCCCAAGGTAAATTACTTACTATACCAGAAACATTAGGCATATCAACATTACCTGCCAATGGTTGTTTATCTAAATCTTGATAATTAATCTCATATTCCTCCGCTCCCTCTACTTCAGGTGGTGGCAATAATGGTGGAGTAGTTAGTACAATTGCTGCCAAAATAGCATATGATTTTTTCTTCATACATAATCTCCTCTCTAAGCCTAATTTTTAAAGTCATTAAGAAAAGCATCTAATGATGCATTAAGGTAGCTTTTCGCACTAAAGGATAAGTTCAACTAAGTATTTGATGGAAAACCACCATCTAACACTAGTTTCCTATATGAAAATCATTTACGGAAAGTTCCTTAAATTTAAAATAACTGAACAATAGAACTTTCCTATTCGTTATAAGGTATAGTTTTTGATAATATCAAAAAATAATACATCTCAATATTCCCAATTTTAATACATAATAAATTTATCTTGGAATATTAATTGAATTAGAGATTAAAGCAAGGGGAGAAATTAATGATGGTATTTTGGATAGCAATATTTGGCATGGTTTGTTGGGGAATAGCACCGGTTTTTGCAAAAATTGGGTTAAATAAGCTTAATCCATTGCCTGGACTTATTATAAGAACATTTATATCTTCCTTTCTTGTACTTATTTTTTTGGGTTTTAGAGAATTAAAAGGTTATGATAGGATTTTTAATCAAATTGTTGATATTCCTGCTAAGACATGGATTTTAATTGCAATTGAGGCTTTACTTGCTACTTTAGTCGGGGATTTAGCATATTATGCTGCAATTAAAAGGGGAAATGTTTCTGCAGTTACAGTAATTATGTCTAGCTCCCCGCTTGTTACTATGCTAGTGTCCACAATTTTTTTAGGTGAGCAAATAACTATTACAAAAATAATGGGAGCTTTGTTTGTTATAGTTGGAATAATGTTTATTATGTGAATAGCTATTTAAGCATCTGGTTATTCTGGAAAAAATCTTCCCAAGGATCATCTCCAGCAATTCTTAATAGTGCATCTGCCATAGTAATGCCATCAGGAGCAACTGTGTCAAGCTCATCCCAGGAAATAGGCATGGACACCTTAGCACCTTTTCTAGCTCTTAGGGAGTAGGGGGCAATGCTTGTAGCTCCTCTGCCATTTCGAATCCAGTCGATAAATATTTTGCCTGCACGATTAACCTTTCTGACATTGCTTGTGTAACGGTCAGGCCACTTCTGCTCCATAACTTCAGCAACTTGCCTTGCAAAATCGTGAAATGAATTCCAGGTCGCAGTCGGTTTTAAAGGAACGACCACATGGTAGCCTTTGCCTCCACTAGTCTTAAGATATGAGTTTAGCGAAAGTTCAGTAAGAATACTTTTGATATCTTTCACACCTTGACGTACCCTACTTAAATCCATTCCTTCATCTGGATCCAAATCAAATACCATCATATCTGGCTCTTCTAATCTCTCAACACGGCTTCCCCAAGTATGAAATTCCAGTGTACCCATCTGTGCTTCCGATATTAGCCCAGGTGCGTTCTCAATATAGAAGTAATCTTCCGTTTCTCCATCACTGTTAGTAATAGGTAATGTTATAATTCCTTTGCCAGTAGGACCAGGATGTTTTTTGTAGAAGCAGGATTGAGATATTCCCTTAGGACAGCGTACAATACTGAGAATCCTGTGGCTCATATAGGGAAGCATACGCTCTGAAACCTTTGAATAATACCTAACAACATCTGCTTTAGTGATTTTAGGGTCATCAAAAATCACCTTATCTGGGTTGGTAATCTTTATTCCTTCAATCATAATACTGTTTGCATTTACTACCATTGATTTGTCTACCTCCCTTGTGGATTGATTAAACTGTGTCTCATCCTCCGGTTTTTCCTTTTTTATGCTCCTAGGATCCTTATCTATCCGTAACCCTTTGAAGCTTGCTTGCCTTAATAGATTGTCTTTAGTCCACTCAGCAAATTTTATTTCTACAACTAACTCTGGTTCAAGCCATGTAATTTTTTCCTTCGACTTAGGTATAGGTGCGAGCTTAAAAGGTGCATCCATCCTTTTTAAGTTCACAAATTCTTTCTCCAGCACTTTCATATCAGTCTCGCTTATGCCTGTGCCGGCACGTCCCACATAGACTAATTCATCACTCTCATACAACCCAAGAAGAAGTGAACTTACCCCACTGGTCTTTTTATCTGAAAGTGAATAACCTCCAATGACGAATTCTTGCCTTTTATCACATTTAAGTTTGATCCAGTCACCGTTCCTTGTTCCGCTGTAGATTGAATCGGCTTTTTTACCTACTATACCTTCCATATTTGTCTCACAGGCAGCAACAAAGCTTTCCTTTCCATTTCCTCTTACATAACGGCTGTAGTAGAGGTTTTGGGGAGCATCCTTCATCAAAGTTTCAAGCATTTCTTTTCTATCGATCAAAGGGTGTCCTCGTAGATCCACCCCATCTAGTGCAAGGAGATCAAAAACAATATAGGTTAAATTTTTAGCCTTGGGATTGTTCATATAGTTCTGCAGAGCATGAAAATTAGTCTTACCTAATGCGTCTGTGACTGCCATTTCACCATCAAGTACCATTGACCTTCCAGCAGCCCAATCAATTAGAGTAGAGGCGATATCATGAAAGTGCTGGATATAATCATTACCATTTCTGGTCATCAGCTTGACACTGTTGCCTTCCACAAAGGCCAAAATCCTATAACCGTCATATTTCAGCTCATAAAGCCAATCTCCACCATCGGGAACTGTGTTGACTAATTTGGCAAGCTGCACATCAGCCCTGTTGAAGGGGTTCCTCGTGAATTTTTCACCTTTCCCTTCTTCGATTTCCGTCATAGTACGTCCAGTCCTAATACTGGTTGTAAATTCTGATATTCCATCGGTGGTTTTGACATACTCATCTTTTTCTTTAAGTAGAAGCCAGTTATCCACTTTCTCGTTGGATTTTGCTTTCCAACGTACTAAAGTCCATTTTCCTTTTAGACGTATTCCTTTTAGAACAAACTTTAGCTCACCTTTACTTAAGCCTTCTTCTACATTCCCATTGGGTTCCCAGAAGCCTTCATCCCAGAGCATAACCACTCCGCCTCCGTATTCCCCCTTAGGAATAGTCCCTTCAAAGTTCCTGTATTCCAATGGGTGATCCTCTACCTGTACGGCGAGCCTCTTGTCATGAGTATCATAGGAAGGACCCTTGGGTACCGCCCAACTCAAAAGAACTCCACCCCATTCCAAACGCAAATCATAGTGGTCACTACGGGCCATATGATGTTGGACGACAAATCTTAAGCCCTCTCCAGACTCTTCCATATTTCCTTCTGGTTCAAAAGTTCTCTCAAAATTCCTTTTTCCCTTGTACTCACTTAGTTTTGCAGTCATAGTGGAAACACCTCCAAGGATTATTGTTTCCAACTAAATTATGAGTATTCAGTATAAATTCGTAACCATGAAAAAAGTGTTTTATATATAGATTTATTACTATTCTGCTGTATATCCAATAGTTCAAATCATTCATCAATATTTTTACTTAAAATCTTTTTTAGATTCTGTGCTGCTGCTTTTATATCTGGTTGTGAAATAATAGCTGATACCACTGCAAACCCATTGATATCTATACCTTCAAAATTAGGTATTGTAGTCTTATTGATTCCTCCAATTACCACAATAGGCAGTGGGATATATTTTCTTATTTGTGCAAGTTCATTCATAGATGTAAATCTTGCATCTGTTTTTGTGTCTGTGATAAACATTGCTCCAACCCCGAGGTAATCTGCATCGTCTTTATACGCCCTTATTGCTTCTTCAAAGTTGGATGCAGACACACCAAGGATTTTATTATCTCCTATTAACTTTCTTGCAATTCTTGCTGGTATATCACTCTGTCCAATGTGTACACCTGCAGCATCAACCGCCAGCGCTATATCTATTCGGTCATTAATGATTAAGGGAATCTGATATCTATCCGTAATCTCCTTTATCTTTATAGCCATCTCAAAAAATGCTAGAGATGAACAATTTTTTTCTCTAAGTTGTACCACTGTACACCCACCTAAAATAGCTTGTTCCACGGCAATTTCCAATTTTTCTGTACTCATAATTTCTCTATCTGTTACAAGATAAAGTGTATAATCAATATTTGGTTTCATCTATTTTCCCTCTTTCTAAGAAAACTGTGCCATTTATATTTGATAAAGCATCAATAATACTAATGTGGAAGCTACCTGTTCCCATTTCTCCTGCTCTTTCAAATGCAATCTCACCAGAGATTCCCATTGTAGCAATTCCTGCAACTGTAGCTGTATAATAATCCTTCGTTACACCACAGAAACTACCCACGATAGCAGAGGTCATACATCCTGTGCCAGTTACCTTAGAAAGAAGTTTATGACCATTGGCTACTTTAGCAAATCTAATCCCATCTGAAATGACATCCACCTTTCCCGTAATTCCTACAACGCAAGAGTATTTATTGACCACTAATTTTGCAATGGCCATTGCATTATTTTTCTCATCTACTTTTGCAGTATCAACTCCCTTTGTAGAAGCCTTTAATCCTGCTATAAAGGAAATCTCTGATAAATTTCCACGAATTACATCTATTTTTACCTGTGAGAGAATTTCCTGTGTTGTTTTGTTTCGTAGTGTGGAAGCACCCACACCAACAGGGTCCAGAACTACAGGAATATTAAGCTCATTGGCTTTCTTGCCTGCCATAATCATAGAAGCAATAGTACGTTGGTTTAAGGTTCCTATGTTAATCACAAGAGCAGAGGATATTGAAACAATTTCCTCTACTTCTGCAGCATCGTCTGCCATAATAGGAGATGCTCCAATTGCCAAAACCGCATTTGCACAATCATTTACTGTGACATAATTAGTGATGTTGTGAATCAACGGATTTTTTCCCTTGATTTTATAAAGTAAGTCCGCACAAGCATTAATTAAATCATTCATTACTATTTACAACCTTTCTTTTATTTATAAGGAAACATAATAACACCAATTATCACCATTACAGGCGGTTTTTATATAAATCATAAAAATGGTGTGTTGGTCCATTACCTTTGCCTATATTTAATGAATGTTCAATTGCTGTTGTAATATATTTCTTAGCCTTATCTACAGCAGCAGGCATAGTCATACCAAGGGCAAGATTGGAAGCAATAGCTGAAGAGAAGGTACAGCCTGTTCCATGGGTGTTTTTAGTATTAATTCGCTGGGTTTCAAAATAATAAAACTCTTTACCATCATATAGCACATCTAATGCATTTCCAATGGCATGTCCGCCTTTAATTAGAACATTTTTACAACCCATATCATAAATACGTTTTGCCACTATTTCCATATCTTCCGCACTACCTATTTTAATATTTGATATCTTCTCAGCCTCCGGGATATTAGGGGTAAGTAAATCAGCATGAGGTATGATCACCTTTATTAGTGTTTCTATGGAATTAGGATCCATAAGTGGACAACCATTTTTCGCATACATAACAGGATCAACTACAACATTATTTGATTTATATTGCCCAAGTTTTCTTGCTACTGCCTTCATACAAGGTTCTGTAGATAGCATCCCAATTTTGACAGCATCAACTTCAATATCCTCAAATATTGCATCAATCTGCTTTTCAATCATATCTGGGGTAATATCCTGTATGTCTATAACACGACTTGTGTTTTCTGCTACTACTGAAACAATGACGCTCATACCAAATACACCATGTGCAGAGAATGTCTTTAAATCTGCTTGTATTCCAGCACCTCCACTACAATCTGATCCAGCAATGCTAAGTACCTTTTTCATTAAAGCTCCTCCTCATTTTATTTATACATATAAAAAAAGCGTCTACGACGCGTTAAAAAACATCGTACTCTAAATTTCTTTTATAAAATTAACTTTACCTTAAATTATTGATATTGTAATGATTCTTTGCTATAAATATCTTAGGTGATACTATGAGCAATAAATCATTCAAAATTAAAGATATCTTTGCAGATCATTGGGATGCTTTCCTTGATTTAGGGTATCCCATTAGACCTGCTGTTTTAAAAAATGTTGATAAAATTATTAAGTGTGGCGATCCCTCCATGGGTCATGCCATTTACCATTGTGACCATTGTGGCAAAATAAAACATGTTTATTTCACTTGCAAAAGCAGGTTCTGTAATTCTTGTGGTGCTAAATATACTCAAGATCGTGCTTCTTCTATTTCTTCTAAACTTATTAATTGCAAACATAGACATATTGTTTTTACTATCCCCGAAGAACTTAGGATTTTCTTCCGTAAGGACAGGGATTTACTTAATCTGCTATTTAAAGCTGCTGCTGATACTGTTCTTACATGGTTTTACAATCAAAATAAATCTGAAAATTTTAAACCTGGAATCATTTCTACTTTGCATACCTTTGGTCGTGATCTAAAATGGAATCCTCATATACATATGCTTTTAACTGAAGGTGCATCAGGTAGAAAGACAATTTGGCGTAAAATTTCCCATGTTCCTTTTAATATGCTTCGTAAAAGGTGGCAAGCTACAATTCTTGACTTGCTACATAATTCTCTTGGTGATTCATTTTACGGGCTTAAGACATATCTGTTTAAAACCTATCCTGAGGGATTTTATGTTTATGCTAAATCTAATATGGAATCAAAATCCTCAGAAGCTGTTAAATATATTATTCGATACACAGGTAGACCTGCCATGGCTCAATCTCGTATCCTTGATTATGATGGTGAATTTGTTACTTTCTTTTATGATCGCCATGAAGATGGTAAGCGTGTTACTGAAAAAATACATGCGCTTGAATTTATTAAGCGATTAATTATACATATCCCTGAAGAACAATTTAAAATGATTAGATACTATGGTCTGTATGCTAAGGAATATACTCACTCTTCTAAACTCCTTCTTATGGATAGTGCAGATATAAAGAAGTTTAGAAAACAGTACTCTCATTGGCGTGCAAGAATTCTTCTAGCTTTTGGTTATGATCCCCTTTATTGTTCTTGTGGGCATACAATGACATTGCTTGGAATCTTTCATTCTGGTAAAAACCCATATCTTGATAATCTACCATCACACCTATATAATAGTTCATAGTAACTAAACTATTACTTGGAGGTTGATTATGAATATACTTGATGGTTTTTCTAAAGATGATGATTTGGTAGAATTTATATGCACAAAGTGCGATTATTCATTATGGGTTCCTCGTTTTATCGTTCAACAGCTAGAAGAAGATAATTTATTCGATGGACTTGATCCATCCATTCCACCACAACCATATTGCCAAGTTTGTGATGGAACTATGACTCCAAAATCCTATACAGGTATTCGTGGTGTTCATTACGAATACAAAAAATAATCTAATTTACCATTAGGTTTATTTGGCATGCCAATATGTTTATTGGGTGCCATTTTTTTATTATCTAAGAAAAGTAGAACTTTCCTAGATAATAAAGAAACATGCCAAAGGCATGTATAATTAGTTCTTTATTATGCAATATTAGGATTTTTCAAAGACAATGCCATATAGAATAGTTCATCTAAATACAGCATCAATTTTAATGAATTTATTTCAGTGTCATAGTTAATAGCTTGTCCATGAAATATTTTATGCCTGCTAAAATCATGTACCCCATCTGGTTTTTCAGGATTAAATCTGACATAGAATGAATCCATACAATTAAAAGCATAATTAACAATAAATCCGTCTAGTTCATTTGCTTTCTCTTTGAAATTGTCATACAAGATACCAAATTTAAATGCCGTTACATCATAATTTCCCCTCATAAAGTCCCGAATGATGCCTTCAATCATTAGTGCCCACACTGGAACTGATAGGGAATACATTCCTAATTTATGAGCATAGAAAGCATCCTTAACCTTTTTTTCCCACTTACTAAAGTATTCTAATTCATTCCATCCGTTTATTATCTCTTCAAGTTCTTTGTATTCATCAGATTTATAATAATCAGATATTATTTTATCTACATCTTTCTGCTTCAGATTTCCTTTGTTTTTATAGATATAGTTAATTATTTCTAGGGGAAGGGAACTGATAAACCACCATCCAAATTGGAGCATGATTTTTGCCTTTTTATTTAAATTATCGCTAATATTGTTTCTTGCAAACAGAATTTGCTGTGTCTCCAATAAAAACGGTCTTATTTTGCCAATGATATCCTGCTGCACATTTGTAAAATTAAATAACTTGTCATGATATGTGAAGTTAAGTATTTTGCTTAATTCCGCTCCAAGCACTTGTATATGGCTCTGAATTCCTCTATTCATAACATTTCTAAGTGCTTCTTGACTTTCTAATGCCATTCTAACATATTCCGTGTTGATTGGCTGTAATATATCCCTTATAGCATTTATTTCAGAATAATAGTTTTTAATCATTTCATTAACAATACTCGTTGTTGGTGCTAATACAGACTGCATTTCTATTACCGATTTACTTATGTTCCTTTGTATTGGGTTAATAACTTCCATATATGTACCTATCATATTCTCCATCTTACTTGCAGTAGCAGCCAGTTCCATCAACGCAGAATTTCCTATAATGTTTTGATATATTGCCATATCAACCAAAGGGAGTCTTACTGTTTCTGTTATTCTACTTAGTTTTGATACTAACTCTATGCCTGGTAGTAAGTTTTTATGGTAATCAGCAAAATCTAATTTAGGCTTTAATTGCTCTGCTACCTTTTTCATATGTTCTCTATACTTTTCTGTTTCTTTTTTATGTATCAAATAGAATTTTTTGAAGAAGTTATCTGTTTCTTCAGATACTTCTTCGGCAAATCCTTTTAAATAGTCTGAACTATTTATAATTTCTTCTCCTACTTTTTGCAAGTCATTATCTGATAAATCCTCTATATCGTCTAAATCAAGAATAGGGAAGTCATCTTCCTGGTAAATAACTTTTTTATTATTGTTGATTATCTTCAAAACCATTGTGCAGAACGATTTCCTATAACTTTTAGTTTTTTCAAAGGCCTTTTCATAAGCAATTGCAGCATTCATACTATAATAAACAGGTATTTTAAATTCTCTGCCTTTCCAATTTACAGGTACTAATCTTATCGCTCTTTTATGGACTTCTATTATATCTTCTACATTTGTTATTTTCTTTATATCTCTAGATTCTTTATCCATAAAGTCCCCCACCCCAAATTCATATTAACATTTGCAATAATTTAACCAAGAAAAGTTTTATCTATTTGTTCACGGTCATAATCAAGTATCCATGTATTTAGTTTTTGATAAAGTGGCATTTTTGAAAATTATGCTTTTCTTCGTCATTTTGTGGATAGACTTCCCACACTAATATACCAGGGCACTTTATTCCATTATTATATATCGTCATGGCACGATTCAGTGCATTTTCAATATATTCTTTTGATGGAGCCCCATTATTGTCATATACATCACCCACTCCGATTTCAAAACGAATTCCTGTATGGCAGTGGTAAAATATAGGGTGTTCAAAACTATTTAACCCAAACAATTTTAATTCTTTCTGAATTTGTTCTTTAAGCAAACCATATGCCACCCTAAAAAATAATAGTCTATTTTAAGTTCGCTGTATTTTAGAATGCGAATAATAATTATATACTTTTATTGATCTTAAAACTTATATTCGAACCTATCATTAAAGTTCCCATCAAAACAGTAGTACACTGTTCGAAGATTCTTGGAGTAAACCATAGAAAAGTCAGTAACCCATTCCCCGTTTCTTTGACTTACAGTGTCAAGAATACTAAATGCCGTTTCAACATTTACTTCCTTTGCTTTTTCTAATGCATAGGATACGGTTTTAAATCTGCTGCAGTCACACTCAACATCTTCATATAAATTGTCCCATATCGAGAAATTGGTCATAACAAAAAATGGTGAGGATTTTGATGGATTGCTTATATTGCCACGACCAGGTTCTACTACCCAAACATTTGCATTGGAATCACAAATCATATTATGGCTGCTCCAGTTTGGAGTATTTACAACCTCAATGTTTTCTAGATACTCCCCCAGATTTTCAGTAAAAATAACACCATTGATAATATCTGTGATAAGTTTGGTTGTATGAGTAACTTTTTTGCTTGCTCTTCTGTATAAACCTTTCCCATTTGAATTGACTACAAGATTATTAAAAAACCTCCCAAAACAATCCACTCCAAAAGATGGATATTTCCCATGTCCATTATCAACTTGTACAATAAACCAATTAGGAGTTTTAGTATCAATAGAATATTTCATACCATTGTTATCAAAATTCATCCCAATAATTGTATCTTGTCCTCGATAAATAAAACTTGTACACATAAATAACTCCTCCATACTTATATTGATTGAATAGCGATTTCCTCATCCTATCATATACCTTTATTTCACACAATATAGCCTGTAAAAGCACCTACTTCCTTATGCCTTACTACTTTTTAGCCAATTCTCCTACGTTATTTTACTACAGTACAATATATTAATATTATGAAGATACAAGTCTTTCAGCAAATTTTTTCGCATTCTGAAAATCTCTATCATTTGGTCTACCTTTAGCAATTCCCCCAAATAATCTCCAAGGTCCAAATGTATCATACCCTTTGCATGCAAAACTTCCAATAACTTCAAAATCATGTTTCTTTAATTCTTTTTCAATTAGAATATTATATTTAGGTTTTCCCAACCCACTTGTGGAAAAAACAAAGGCTTTTTTATTATTTAATCCAGGTAGTTTATCAATTACGTTAAGTACATTTTTATGAAACTTACCATAGTATATCCCTGAACCAAAGCCTATTAAGTCATATTCATCTAATATATCTATCTTTAAATTTTTTGCATCTATTATATCAGCATTAATAGATGCAGCCATTACTTTCGCTACTTTTTCCGTATTACCATGATGTATAGACGAATAAATAATTAAAACTTTCATTATTGGTATCCCCCACAATACCAATAAAATAATCTCTGCAATATATTACTAGGCCAATCAATTCTTACCATAATATCTCCTTATCATATATTTCTATAATATAAAAGTATTTCTGATTAGTTAAATAATCATATTCCATAATGAATTACATATTTATTTTCATAAATTGCCTTTTGTAATAATATAGTTAAGTCAATTAATTCCTTTGATGTTTTAGAACGGCTATCTGTTGATACTTTACCTTTCACAACTGCTGATTCATACTCTGTTGTAAAAACACTACTAATAAATAATAATGCTTTAGACTCATCCTTTGCTATTTCATCTAATTCATCTTTAGTATAGCTTTCTGGAATTTTTTGTTTCTCCTGTAAAGGATATGCTAACTTTAGAATTTTTCTCAAATACCTTTACCTTTCTCCCATCCATAGCATCAAAGCCTTTATCAACTTGAACACTATTAAACATAATAGTCTCTAATACAGTAAAATTGCTGAAAATCGTTACATCTCTCATAAAAAATCACTCCATTCATTTTTAATTTGAAGGTATTATATAAACATTACCTTACAAATCAACTTTTTAGAGTGACTTTTTATAGACTTCTTACTCTGAGCAGAATACTCTTATCGGCAAATATCCCTGATTAACACAAAAATCATCTGCTGCCGCGATAACACTTGAAATCTTTTCACTTAACCTAGACTTTGTAATACCTGGTTGTACTAAGATTATTTCGAATTCAAACATTTTAGTTTCTCCTAAAGCCAAGACTTCTAAAAATTTATCATAGCTATCTCTTACGTAATTGTTCGGGTTATCACTAGAATTTTCATGTGTAATCATTCTATCCTTTAGTTTCTTTTTCAGTTTTTTTAAATCTGTCCACATTGATGACTTAATAACTTGTCCACATACTTCATATACATCATTTACCCTGTTTCCTGATTTTTCTCCTCCAGAACCTTTACAATGATAAAACTGAATAACAATTCGTTTATCATGCTCCTTAGCTGCTATAAAATCTGCTATTTCTCCTGTCCCGTGGTCATAATATAGAAAATCACAATCTTTGTCTGACAAATATTTATTTAAAAATTCTTGTATAGAAATCTTCCCGCGACTTGGATTATCAATTTCACACCCTATATCCACTTCATTTTCTTCCCATTCTATTGGTTCTAAAATATCTTCATCTATCAAAATTAAATCATCATAATTCTTTTTATAGTATTCATGCCCTATCAATGAAGAAAAGTCACTAAAATATATTACTAAAGGATTAGCATTTAAATAATCCAACAAAGGTATATTGCCATATTGCCTATTAATAAATATACTTTCGGCCAAACTATCCTCACTTTTAAAAAACTTATCATCATCTAAAGAAAAATAAATGCTGAATTCAAAATTGTAATGTTTAAAAACTATCTCTATTTTCCCTTCATTTCTACTTTTTGCCTGCAACTCTATATCTAATAACTGAATATATTCAAATCCTATATCTTTATTTTTACTGCTTATAATTGGTGGTTTTTGATATGTTTCATTATTCCAATCTACTGAAATAATATATTTATCAGGTACAGCATTCACTTCTTCACTAACTGGAATATAATCTAAAGGAGAGTTTGTAAGTGCAGGGCCTTTACTAGTAACCTTGCTTGCAATATTGTTACACCATTTTATAAATTGTGGTATGGTTAAATAACTATTGCTCCACACTTTTGAACCACTACTATATCCTACAGTTACTTCTTCATTATTATCAGTACCTTTACCAAAACAATGCCCCCTATGAAAAATCCTTCCGTCTGTTTTTCTAATTGCCTTTTGTGCATTAGAACCACTAATTATTCTATAGGATTCCGTATTACTTGTTTGTATACTATTTCTCATACCAATATTAAAAAATTCTGGGTTCTTTAAATTAGATAAAACTCGATTTATTTTACCCAATGATAGTTTTCTTATGTTTGTACCAGAAAATTGTTCTGCAATACTTTCATAAATGTCTTTATTCTTCCTAGTAGAATTAATAAACAATAATTTATGCTGTTCTTGAAAATATATTATAAACAATTCATATTGTATCTTCTGAAACATATTTAGTTTCGTCCACTTAGGATTAAGTATCTCTTTAGCGATAATAACTATCATTGAATATTCTCTGCTGATATGTTTATTTACTAATAATAGCCCATTAGGTAGATTAATATCTGCATGTATGTCAAAAGTATCCACTGAGTATATTCTAACATGTGCAAATGGAACTAATGAAGATAATGACAGGTCATTTGTTTCATCATCTCTATTTAAAACACAATCGAAGGTACTAAGAGTCTGCCTATTTTCAATTTCTTCATCTATCCTACTTTCACTTAAATTCATAATAATTTCTTCCCATACAGCCCCCTCCTCAAATATTTTTTCTCTTTCTATTTCAATTTCAGATGGTGTAGCAATGAATTTTGCAGTTCCAAGATTAGGAGCGCTTGTTCTTGCAAATCTTCCAATAAATTGTAGTGTAACTTCAAGAGATTTATGAGGGGAATGAATTGCAGCAATTTTTAATTTAGGAAAGTTAAAACCTTCACCCAGCATATTAACACATATTATCCCATCTAGTTCCCCATTATTAAGTTTTTTAATAACACTTTTAACATGGCTATATGAATGGTCACTATTTATAATCTTTAATCTCAATGATGTGTTTTCAGCATATATTTGTTCTAGTTCCTTTGCCCTTTTATTTCTATCTGTCCTTACCATCAAACAGTGCTCAAAACCAGCATTTTTATCTTCAATAAACACTTTCTCTGTCTTCTTGGCAATTGCAATATCTTCTGAACCTTCAATATTTTTTACTGGAATATATTTTATTCTACCAAAAACTCCATCTTTATAAGCATCTGATATTGCATAATTATATATAAACTTTCCTTTAACTTCTTTTTTATCTCTTCGAAATGGCGTAGCAGTGAATAGTATTTTTTTTGCTTGTGGAAACGCTTCAATTATTTCATTCCATGTTGTTGCAGGACTATGATGTGCCTCATCAATTAATATCAAATCAAACATATCATCAGGAGGAGTAGGAATATCATCTATAGCAGGACTAATGCTCATTGGTATAGCAACTATGACATCAAAATTTTCTAATCCTCTCCATGCCTCATCCGTTAATATTTTATTTTTTAACTCATAAACTTTTGGCTTATTAGTAATATTCTTTAGTGCACCTATATCTAATAATGTCTGTAATTCTTCAAACTCTTCCTTTATTTGACCCCTAACCAATCTGCTCGGTGTCAACACCAAAACCCTTTTAGCCATTAAAACAAATGCTGATAATATCAAAATAGCAGTTTTTCCTGAACCTGTGGGCATAGTAATAATTGCAGGATAATTGCTATTAGTAAAGTGCGATGCTATAGCATGTATTGCTCCGAGTTGAGATTCTCTTAAGCCTTTCTTCTCATCAGTTTCATAAGGATATCGAACTGCATCGTAGTAATTTGAAAAATAGCTCACTGTATCACCACCATTATTTTTCTATATTTCACTTATATAAATTATAGGACAAATTTCATAATTTTTCCACAAAACTTGTCAACAAAATATAAGTTCTTTTTCCAGTTCCCTTTAAATCTAAATAAAAATTCCCATATAATCGTCCATTATCCCATAAAAAATTGTAAACAAAACTTTTACACTCTCTTGAAACCCTTATCCAATATATTTTATAGTATTAAAAACTATAGGAAGGATGTTGATGATGGAATATAATAAGGGATTAACTGAAAGCAATTTTTATCTTGATGAATTTGCTACTTATTTGATGAGCATAGACAAGTCTGATTCCACAATAAAAACTTATATCGAGCATGTGCAGGCATTTGCGAAATGGTTTGAAGAAACCAATGGCATAAATTTTGACCCTATTGTAGTAACTGAAATTGATATTAGAGATATGCGTTCATATCTACAGGGAACAAGGCATTTGAAAGAAACAACTATTAATTTAAGATTGGCCAGTCTGAAGAGTTACTTTGAATTTCTTGAAGGAGAAAAATATATAAAAAATAATCCTGCCAAAGCAATTAAAAAAATAAAGATTCAATCACCTGCTGCACCCAAGTCTTTGGATGAACAGACCTACCGTGCCTTACGCCGTCATATATACCGTGGGGGTAACAAGGCTCATATTGCCATGTTTGAGATTTTTACAAGATGCGGGGTTAGAAATTTTGAACTCATAAATATCCGTATTACTGACATTGATATAACTGAACGAAAAGGAAACTTAAAAGTAATAGGAAAGCAAAATAAAGTGCGTCATATCCCCTTGCATAGGGATGTTCGGGATGCAATTAACAACTGGATGGCAATAAGAAAAAACGTTAAAACAGAATGTGATAATCTGTTCATATCCGAACGCAAGACCCCTTACACCAGGTCAGGAATTTGGAAGATTTTCAAAAAATACTGTGCACAAATAGGGATTACGGATGTAACTATTCATTCTTTTAGGCACTATTTTTGCAGAACACTTCTCAAAAATGGGGTTGATATTTCTATAGTTGCTCAACTTGCAGGTCATGCTTCTGGTTATGTTACGGCACAAGTATATACTATTCCAAGGCAAGAAGAATTGGAGGCAGCAATAGAAACATTAATTTAGGATTTAAAAAGCAGGCATCATTTGCCTGTTTTTTAAATCTATAATACTTCCTTCCTATTTTCTATTATCATATAGACTGTTACTATTGCAAGAGGTATTACTGCTAGCCATCTATACCTGCTATTAAGCAGTCCTTTTCTACTTGCTTCATAATTTCTAAAAGGAGAAACAATAAGAACCTACACGCATAGTTAGGTTCTTATTGTTTCTCTTTTTTATAAAAAAGTCTATGTAAAAATTTGATTTCAATAGCACAACAAATATAATGCTAAAAAATAAACAATGGAGTCGCTAATCAAGACGGGAAACACCTTATTAAAAACGGAGAGTTATAAAAATACTACGGAAAATGCCTCAATGTAAACGGAAAACATAATATCTAGTGACTCCTCTGAAACGGAGGAGTTTTGATGAATTCAAGAATTAACTATGAAAATCGTAAAGCATTAGGCATAACAGATTTTGAATTTTTATCCCTATTTAAAAAGGAGAATGAAAAAATATACTTTAGGCTCATTCAGGAGGAAAAGCATATAGCAAAGAACTTTGACTGTCTTCTTACTTTAGATGAGGAGTTAGAATACCCTCTTATGCAAAAAATAATTCAAAAATATCAGAGACAAGGCTATGGAGTCTATTTTGTAGTAAACAGTGGTGGACAAAAAATAGATTCTATTAAAAGGGTAAATGCACACTTTATTGATATGGACTTTGGAAAGGTTCCAAAAATTATTAACGGAGAACTCTTTAAAGATTCTGAAGGAAAGATTGTATATGAATATAGGAACAAAGAAGAAATAGAGAAATATAAGATTGCTTTTCTGAAGAAATTAGAAAATTTTAAACTAATTCCAAATGCTATTGTAGAAACTAAAAACGGCTTTCATGTATATTGGCTGCTTGACCCTGATAAGCCAGAAAGTTTAGATGTTTTTACTCCACTCCAGGAAAAACTTATTGACTATTTCTCCGCCTTTGAAGAAAGAAAAGAGCATGCTGATAGCAGTGTAAAGGATATAAATAGAGTTTTAAGGCTAATAAATTATAAACATTTAAAGAATCCAAAAGACCCATTTACTATAAAATGTATATACCTAAATACAGAAATAAAATATACTCAACACGATATTGCAAGTGCCATAGGTTGTAATATCATTGAGTTGATTAATGATGCTAAAAGTCTTGAACTAAAACCCGCTGCTACGAGGGCTAAGACCAGCAACTTGCAAAAAGGAAACCATAAAGTTCATTCTACTCCAGTCTTACAGTATGAGGACTTGATTCCATTTTTAAAACAGCAGGACTTAATAAGTTATCTAGGTATTGATGCAAAATCTAATGCGAACTTTAAATGCATATTCCATAACGACAACAACCCCAGTGCTGTCATAAAAAATGGCGGTGGATATTACAAGTATTTTTGTAATTCTCCTACTTGTATTTGCCATAATGCTGGGAAAGGCATGGATATTATTGATATAGTTAAAATTAGAGAAAACTGCGACACTTCAACTGCTATAAGAGAGTTAATTGAATATTTTCATATTAAATTGAAGGATTCAACTTGGATAAATAAACAGAATAAAAGATTTGAAAATAACATTATGCTTTTAAGTCAACTTTATGAAAGAAAAGACGAATTTCCAAACCTAAACCGTATCATTAGGTTTGGTTACCCTCTACTATTAGATATTCTTGAAATTGGTAAAAAAAATATTGTTAACCGTTTCTTTAATGCAAATGGAGAAAGCATATTTTTCTTTTCTAATCGATATCTTGCAGCAAAAAGGAATAAAAGCGTCGTGAATACAAATAAATACATTAACTTATTTTGCACCTTAGGATTACTCAACAAAATCCCATATAGCCATGTAAATAAAAATTTAAGGGCAACTGCTATTCAAATTTCCAAAGATAATAGTCAAAACGGAATTTCTTTCTATACCATTCCTGATTATAATAAGGCTTTTAAAACAGCAGATGAAAGGGCATCCATCATGCTTCAATATAAATTTAGCATCATGGGTATGAGCAAAAAATATTTGGAAAACTGTTTTGGAGAAGAGTTTGCAAATAAAATCTATCATGTAAATGTGAAAGATACCGAGAAAAGCAAAAGCATAAGAGATGCCATAGAAGTATTCATACTGCAACAAATCAAAACCTATGGTTACTTCACCAAAGATATGGTTATGGATTATAAATTAAAAGTGGACAACCATTATATAAGGCGTGGAGCAAAAGAATATGAATTTAGGAAGGTTTTACCTGATGTCATTCAAAAATACGACCTGATATATGTGAAGGCTAATAAAAACATTAATCAAAAACTAGGTATAGACACTAAGAAATATCTACTCATTCAAAATAGCCTATTAGACGAATAATTGCTAAGAAGAGAAACAATAAGAACCTAACTATGGGGTTGGTTCTTATTGTTTCTCTTTTTGATAAATACATCATACATGATTCCATAGCCTTAACAGCAGTTATTTCACCCGATTTCCATCGCTTATATGTTTTTTCAAAATTATCATCCATCTGTACACTTTTAAAATATATTGCAAAATATAAATTCAACCTTTTGAAATGCTATTTAAATGCCTTATTACGCAGTTTCAAAAGGTACACTTTTTGAAACTATGCAAAATATGCTATTTCCTTCTACACATGAACCAAATACAGGCAATG
>JAPXKQ010000029.1:0-30801 GCA_033809995.1 Tissierellaceae bacterium | reverse complement strand
GCTGGTGGAGCTTATAATGCAGTAAATCCAGAAAAACAAAAAGCTCAAGGTATTGAAGACTCAGTAGAGAAACATTACCAACAAACTTATGAAGGCGGACATAAAGTAGGAAATCCAGATCTTATCAAGGTACTTGTTGAAAATGCCTTGGATGGAGTCAAATGGCTAGAAAGCTATGGCTTAACATGGAAAGAAAAAATAGGATCAGTAGTTGGTTCTATGTGGAATAGATCAAATCAACCAGAAGCACCATTAGGAACTGGTTATATTGAAGTATTAGAAAAAGCAGCAAGAGAAAAAGGATGCGAAATCTTATTAGATACAAAAGCAACAGAATTAATTGTAGAAGATGGCAGAGTTGTTGGAGTTAAGGCTGAAGGTATAGATAAGAACTATACATTAAAAGCTGATAAAGGTGTTATTATGGCGACTGGTGGATATGCAGCAAATCCAAGTATGGTAAGAGAATACTTATCTGATGGTGTATACACTAAGGAAAACTTACCAGAAAAACTTCCTTCAACTAACCATCCTGGAGCAACAGGTGAAGGATTATTAATGGCAGAAGATGCTGGAGCACAATTAATTGATATGCAACATATTCAATTACTTCCAATGCCTGGAGATAAATATGGTCCATCTATAAACGTTGAACATTCTTTCTTTATTAATAAAGAAGGTAATAGATATGTAAGAGAAGATGCTGGTAGAGATGAATTATGCTTAACAACATTTAAACAAACTGATGGACAATATTATATGATTAATGATAGTAAGATAATCCCAGAAAACAGATTAACCCTTTCTGGAGAAAAATTGGACGTACTAATTGAAAAAGGTACAGTAGTAGAAGCAAATTCTATAGAAGAATTGGCTAAGGCTATAGGAGTACCAGAAGAAAATCTAAAAGCTACTGTAGAAAAGTTCAATTCATATGTAGAAAATAAAAATGATCCTGAATTTGGTAGACAAGTATGGGGAGAAAAAATCGATAAAGCACCATTCTATGCAACTTTAAGATACCCTGCATTACACCATACAATGGGTGGAATAAAGATCAATACTAATGCTCAAGTATTAGATAAAAATGATCAAGTTATCCCAGGATTATTTGCAGCAGGAGAAGTAACTGGTGGTATCCATGGTGCTAACAGACTTGGTGGAAATGCTATAGCTGATATAATTGTATTTGGTAGAATTGCTGGTAAATCAGTAATGGGTAATTAATAATAATTTAAGTGTCAATGGAGACATAATTCTCTATTGACACTTTTTCTTTATAAATTTAAAATTGTGAATTGTGCATTGTGAATTGCCCATACTATGTTATACTAAGACTATAATATTTGGAGGATACGCAATGGATTTTTATATACCTGATTATATAAGTACAATTTTAAATAGGTTAGAGGAAGAAGGTTATAAATCCTACATAGTTGGGGGCAGTGTTAGAGATTTAATCCTAGGGAAAACACCTCATGATTATGATATCACAACTTCCGCAACACCAGATGAAATTCAAAGAATATTTAAGGACTTTAAAACATTAGCCATAGGCAAACAATTTGGAACCGTAGTAGTGGTCCAAGGAGAAAATAATACTGAGATAACTACCTTTAGGTTAGAAGGAAAATATTTAGATGGAAGAAGACCTAGTGAGGTATCTTTTTCAGATGATATTTATGAGGATTTAAGTAGAAGGGATTTTACCATCAATGCTATTGCATATAATGAAAAGGAAGGGACTGTCGACCCATTTAATGGACAAAAAGATATTGAAGATAGAATAGTTCGATGCGTAGGCAATCCAATAGAAAGGTTTAGGGAGGATCATTTAAGAATTCTCAGAGCGGTACGATTTTCAACTCAACTTGGATTTGAAATCAATAAAGATACCTATAATGCATGTAAAGATTTAAGCAGTTCACTAAATGGCATCAGTGTAGAAAGAATAAGAGAAGAATTGTTTAAAATATTGTTATCAGAAAATCCATCATATGGTATAAGATTAATGAAGGATTTAAACATCTTAGAAATTGTAATACCAGAATTAATTGATGCAGTAGGCTTTGACCAGAAAAATCCTAATCATGATAAAGATGTATTTGAGCATATAATGTGTGTATTGGATAAAACACCTCCAATATTGAGTGTAAGGCTTGCAGCTTTATTCCATGATATAGGTAAGCCTCATACATTGAGTATAGATGAAAAAGGTATAGGACATTTTTACGGTCACGATAAATTGGGGGCGAAAATTGCAGAAAAGATATTGCTAAGACTTAACTTATCAAGAGAACTAATAGATAAAGTAACCATTATGATAAAGGAGCATATGAGCCATCACAACAATATGAAGGATAGGGGACTTAAAAGGCAAATTAGTAGAGTAGGAAAAGATAATATATTTAATCTATTAGAATTACAAAAAGCGGATAGATTATGTTCTAGTGATGATGTTGATATTACATTTTTATTTGAAAGGGAAAAGGAAACACGCAGGATATTAGATTCAAATGAACCTTATGAAAAAAGTCACCTAAAAATAGACGGAAATGATATAATAGATTTGGGTTTTGAAAAAGGCAAGATTGTCGGTGAAATATTAAATTACCTATTGGAAAGGGTAATGAAAAACCCTGAGTTAAATGAAAAGGAAAAGCTGAAGGAAATAATTAGGGAAAGATATAAGATATAAGATATAATTCACAATTCACAAATCACAATGCACAATTATGAAAGTGGAGCTTAAGGGTCCAAATAAAAGACCTCAGAGCACTGCCCCAACAATTGTGAACTGTGAACTGTGAATTGTGAATTAAAAAAGAGGGGGAATAATATGAGTAAATTATTTGGTACAGATGGTATTCGAGGTATTGCAAATAAGGACTTAACTCCAGAACTAGCCTATAAAGTCGGTAGAGCTGGTGCATATATATTAGCTAGGGGAAAGAAAGGTAAAATTATAGTAGGAAAAGATACTAGGGCTTCAGGGGACATGCTTGAAGCTGCATTAACTGCAGGTTTTTGTTCAATGGGTCTAGATGTTTGGCAATTAGGTATCATTCCTACACCAGCAGTTGCATATCTAGTAAGAAAATACGAAGCTCTAGCTGGAGTTGTAATATCTGCATCTCACAATCCAGGTGAGTATAATGGAATCAAATTCTTTAATCAAGAAGGTCTAAAGCTTCCTGATGAAGTAGAAGATGAGATTGAAGATATCATAATAAATAATAAAGAAATTGAAGCAAGGCCTATTAAAGATGCAATAGGTAGGGTAATTATAGAAGAGAATGGTGCAAGGGATTATAAAGAATACCTTAAGACTACTATAAACATTGATTTAACAGGGCTTACTATTGCTATAGACACAGGTAATGGAGCCCTATATAAAATAGCGCCAGAGTTAATAAAAGAACTTAATGGCCAAGTAATATTGGTAAATAACACTCCAGATGGAATGAATATAAACAAAAAATGTGGCTCAACTAATCCAGAAGTTATCCAACAACTTGTATTGGATAATCAGGCAGATATAGGGTTGTCCTTTGATGGTGATGGTGATAGAATAATTGCCATAGATGAAAAAGGAAATATCATAGACGGTGACCATATCTTAGCAATCTGTGGTACATATCTAAAGAGTAAAGGCAAATTAAAAAATGATACAATAGTTGGAACAATTATGACCAATATTGGTCTTGATATTTACTCCCATGAAAACAATATAAATATTGCTAAAACTACCGTTGGTGATAGATACGTGTTAGAAGAAATGTTAAAATGTAACTATGTAATTGGCGGAGAGCAATCAGGACATATTATTTTCTTGGATTACAACACTACCGGAGATGGATTGGCAACTGGTCTTCATTTATTGGAGGTAAAGTTAGCAACTCAAAAATCCATGTCAGAGTTAAATAATCTTATGAAGAGTTATCCACAAGTTCTAATCAATGCAAAGGTAGACAATAAACTTAAGCATAAATATATGGAAAACGCAGAAATAAAAGCAGAAATAGAAAGAATAGAGTCAATTTTCAAAGGCGAAGGCAGAGTGGTAATAAGACCTTCAGGTACCGAGCCACTAGTTAGGGTAATGATTGAAGGAAAAGACCAAGAAGAAATAACCAAGATAGCAAAAGACTTAGCTGATTTAATCGAGAATAAACTAAAATAAAGGAGTGTTAAGGTGAAATATAAAATTGTTGCAGACAGTAGCTGTGATTTAAATCCAGAATTAGAAAAAATGATGGATGTAAGTTTAGTACCTTTTAAGATAGAAGTTGAACATCAGTCTTTTATAGACGATAAAAACCTAGATTTAGATATGCTTGTAAAAGCAATGCATGACAGTCCAAATCCAATTAAGACATCTTGTCCCTCCCCAGGAGATTTTGCTGATAGGTATAGAGATGGGGACAATATATTTGTTGTAACAATATCAGAGCAATTGTCTGGAACATTTAACAGTGCACTACTAGCTAAAAAGATGATATTGGAGGAGTTTCCAAGCAAATTTGTTCATGTATTTAACTCCCGCTCTGCAAGTGTAGGAGAGACATTAGTTACCATGAAGATACATGAATATATAGAGGATAAGCTATCCAACTCACAAATAGTCGAAAAAGTAGACAACTTTATTGATGAGATGAAAACATTTTTTATATCAGAAGATTTGAGCAATCTTGTTAAAAACGGTAGAATCTCAAAAGCACAGGGTTTAATAGCAAATGTATTAAATATAAAACCAATAATGGCAGGTTCATCTGATGGAAATATTGTTGCATTGGAAAAGGTAAGGGGAAGCAAAAAGGCATTTAAAAGACTTGCAGAAATAATAGGTGAAACAGGTGTAAAATTTGAAGAAAGAGTTTTGGCAATATCCCATGCCAATGCCCTTCAAAAAGCATTAGATTTAAAGGAGGACTTAAAAAAATATAATTTTAAGGATATAATAATAGTAGAGACAAAAGGTCTTAGTACTGCATATGTAAATGATGGAGGAGTAATATTGGCGTTCTAACAATGCACAATGCACAATGTACAGTCCACAATCCACAATTGTAGGGGCAGTCTTTGACCACAATTAACAACACAGCTGTCATTCTGAACGGCAGTGAAGAATCTCATGGTAGTATAATAAGGTAAAATATTAGAATTAAAAATAAAAATTGAATATGAAAAATCAAAAACAAAATTCTTAATTCTTAATTCTTGTTTTAATTGTGAATCGTGAATTGTGAATTGTTTTAAGTTTTTTATTGACAAATGCTATTTGGGTGCTATAATTAAGAAGTAAGTTGTTTTTTGACTTCTTAATTTTATGCGGGAGTGGCGGAATTGGCAGACGCGCTAGACTTAGGATCTAGTGTCATTGACGTGGGGGTTCAAGTCCTCTTTCCCGCACCAGACTATAACCAGTGGATTTGTACCATTGGTTTTTTTATGTATATATTAAAATTATTTGTTATGCTATAACGAATAGGAAAGTTTTACAATTCAGATATTTTAATTTTATGAACTTTCCGTTATGAGTTTCAAGAAAAGCTACCTTAATGCACAATTATATGCTTTTCTTATAACGAATAGGAAAGTCCTACAATTCAGATATTTTAATTTTTATGGACTTTCTGTTATGAGTTTCAAAAAAAGCTTCATTAATTTAATAACGCTTCAATAGAAGCTTTTTTTATAACGAATAGGAAAGTTCTACTCTAATTAATGTAATAAAGAACTTTCCGTCAATGAGTTTCAAGAAAAGCTACATTAACGCATCTTTTAATGCTTTTCTTATAATATTATGATATAATAGTATAGCTAAAGAAGAGAGAAAATATTTAGGGGGTTCACCGATGAAATTTAGTTTAGAAAAACAAGAAAATAATAGAGCTTATTTTAGCATTGAAATAAGCGCTGATAAATTTGAAGAAGCAGTTCAAAAATCATACTTAAAAAATAGAGGGAAATTCAATATTCATGGATTTAGAAGAGGAAAAACTCCGAGAAAAATAATTGAAATGAACTATGGGGAAGGAATATTTTATGAAGATGCTATCAACGAAATATTACCAGAAGCATATGATTTAGCAATAGCTGATTTGAATCTAGAAGTAGTATCATCTCCAGATGTAGACGTAGAATATATAGAAAAAGATAAACCAGTTATTATTAAAGTTGAGGTAGATGTAAAGCCTGAAGTTAAGTTAGGGGACTACCAAAGTATAGAATTAGAAAAAATAGAGTATAATGTAACGGATGAATTAATCGAAGCTGAGTTAAAACAAGCTCAAGATATGAATAGTAGATTAATCGAAGTTGAAGATAGACCAGTTGAAAAAGGCGATATAGTAACTATTGACTATGAAGGATTTATAGATGGAGAAGCTTTCCCAGGAGGAAAAGCAGAAAATCATCAACTAGAAATTGGTTCCAATACCTTTATACCAGGTTTTGAAGATCAATTAATTGGCAAAGAAAAGCATGAAGAATTTGAAATTCAAGTTACTTTTCCAGAAGAATATCATGCAGAGAATTTAGCTGGCAAAGAAGCTACATTTAAAATAAAAATTCATGGAGTTAAGGTGAAAGATCTTCCTGAGTTAGACGATGAATTTGCTAAAGATGTGAGTGAATATGATACTCTAGAGGAATATAAAGAGAGTATTAAAAATACACTAGAAGAAAACCTAAAAGAACAAGAAAAGGTAGAAACAGAAAATAGAGTTCTTGAAAAAGTAGTTGAATTATCAGAAGTTGATATTCCTAAAAGCATGATTGAAGCTCAAGTAGAAGATGAAATTAAAGATTTTGAATATAGATTAAGAATGCAAGGATTAGAATTTGAAAAGTACCTTGAAATCACAAATATGACAATAGACAGCATGAAAGAGCAATTTAGACCAAATGTAGCTAATAGAGTTAAAACTGAATTAGTTCTTGAAGCTATTGGAAAGGCTGAAAATATAGAAGTTTCAGATGAAGACATAGAAGCTGAGATTGAAAAGTTATCTGAACAATATGGTAAAGATGATAAAGAAAAATTTAAAGAAAATATGAGAAAAGGAGATTTAAACTTCCTAAAGATAGGTATAACTAATAATAAGGTGTTAGATCTTCTTATGTCAAAGGTTAAATTTATATAATAGAGATAAATAGGAGGGGTAATAATGGCATTAGTACCAATTGTAGTTGAGCAAACCAATAGGGGGGAAAGGTCCTACGATATTTATTCCAGATTATTGAAAGAAAGAATAATATTTTTAGGTTCTGAAGTCAATGATGTTACTTCCGATTTAGTAGTAGCACAATTATTGTTCCTTGAAGCTGAAGACCCAGATAAGGATATTCAAATATATATAAATAGTCCTGGAGGTTCTGTAAGTGCAGGTTTTGCTATATATGATACTATGCAATATATAAAACCTGATGTATCTACTATCTGTATAGGTAGGGCTGCTAGTATGGGCGCATTTCTACTAGCTGCAGGTACAAAGGGTAAAAGATTTGCTTTACCAAACTCCGACATAATGATTCACCAACCACTTGGTGGAGCTCAGGGTCAAGCAGAAGATATTAGAATACAAGCAGAAAAGATAATTCAAATAAGAGAAAGAATCAACAAGATATTGGCTGAAAAAACAGGTCAACCTTTAGAAAGAATAACTAAAGATACAGATAGAGATTATTACATGACAGCTGAAGAAGCCGTAGAATATGGTATAATAGATGAGGTAATAAAGAATCATAAATAGAGTAGAGAGGTGAGTCCATGGCGAAAAATGATGATAAACAGCTACGATGTTCTTTTTGTGGCAAGCCACAAGATCAAGTAAGAAGGCTTATCGCAGGACCTAATGTATATATTTGTAATGAGTGTATTGAACTATGTCAAGAAATAATTGAAGAAGAGTTTCTTGAAACCTATGATTATGACATGGATGAGGTACCTAAGCCATCGAAGATTAAAGAAACACTTGATGATTACGTAATCAAACAAGAAAGAGCAAAAAGAGCCCTCGCTGTGGCAGTTTATAACCATTATAAAAGAATCAACAGAAAAACAAAACCCAATGATGTAGAGCTTCAAAAGAGTAATATTATAATGATAGGACCTACAGGTTCTGGTAAGACACTCTTAGCTCAAACATTAGCTAAGATTTTAAATGTTCCATTTGCAATAGCAGATGCTACATCCCTTACTGAAGCTGGTTATGTAGGTGAAGATGTTGAAAATATAATATTAAAATTGATTCAAGCGGCTGACTACGATATAGAAAGAGCCGAAAAGGGTATAGTATATATTGACGAAATAGACAAGATAGCAAGAAAATCTGAAAATCCCTCAATCACAAGGGATGTAAGTGGTGAAGGTGTACAACAAGCGCTACTTAAAATTCTTGAAGGGACAATTGCTAATGTTCCTCCACAAGGAGGAAGAAAGCATCCACATCAGGAATTTATCCAAGTAGATACAACAAATATTTTGTTTATAGTAGGTGGGGCTTTTGACGGCTTGGATAAGATAATCCAAAACAGGGTAGGCAAGAAATCCATGGGCTTTGGAGCAGAAATCAAGTCCCAAGAGGATATTAAGATGGGTGATATCCTAAAACAAATCCAACCTGAAGACCTGCTAAGATATGGGCTTATTCCAGAATTTGTTGGAAGACTTCCAGCCTTAGTTACCCTTGAAGAATTGGATGAAGATGCTTTGGTAAGAATATTGACAGAGCCAAAGAATGCATTGGTAAAACAATACAAGGAACTATTCAATATGGATGGTGTTGATTTAGAAATAGATCAAGAAGCTTTAGAAATGATAGCTAAAAAGGCTATAGAAAGAAAAACAGGAGCTAGAGGCTTAAGAAGCATAATTGAAGAAGCAATGCTAGATATAATGTATGAAATGCCTTCTAGAGAAGATATTGAAAAATGCGTTATAACAAAAGATGTTATAGATAAAAAATGCGAGCCTACTTTAGTGCTATCTGATAGAAAAAAGAGAAGTAGGTCAAAGAAAAATAGCAGTAATGAATCTGCATCATAAAGGGCTCACTAATTGTGAGCCTTTGTTTTTAAGTATTAAGGAGGGGTAATATGGAAAATATTTATATAGTCGAAAATAAAACCCTACCATTAATACCACTAAGAGGGATATCGATTTTTCCACATATGGTAATTCATTTTGATGTAGGAAGGGATAAATCCATTCAAGCCCTTGAAAAAGCTATGATGGATGATACGGCCATCCTATTGTGTACTCAAGTAAATCCCAAGGTAGATGAGCCTACTGTAGATGATTTCTATCATGTAGGTACAGTGGCTAGGGTTAAGCAAATGTTAAAGCTGCCTGGTGGAAGTATTAGGGTTTTGGTGGAAGGTATTAGTAGAGGTAGGGTAGAAAAAGTAATCCAAGAGGAACCATGTTTTATAGCGGAAATTGAAGAATTGACATACGATTCAGAGAAAATTGAGAAAAGTCAAGAACTTGAAGCTGCCATGAGACTACTTATGGATGATTTAGAAGAATATATATCATTGAACAACAAGGTATCTTCAGAAGTAATAATGACAATTTCTGATATTGAAGATCCAGGAAGACTAGCAGATGTTATATCTTCATATATATTTTTAAAACAAGAGGATAATCAAAAAATCCTTGAAACCTTTGATTTTTATGAAAGGCTTGAGGCTTTACATGTGATTCTTCAAAAAGAATTGGAATTGTTAAGACTAGAGGACAAGATAAATCAAAGGGTTAAAAAACAAATAAATAAGGTTCAAAAGGAATATTATCTGAAAGAACAACTTAAGGCTATTCAAAAAGAATTAGGCGAAGATGATGATATTTCTGTAGATATTGAAGATTATAAGGCTAAGATAAATAAAATTAAAATGCCAAAGGAAGTTAAGGAAAAGGCATTAAAAGAAGTTGATAGACTAATAAAAACATCTCCTCATTCTGCTGAGGTTGGGGTAATCAGAACATATCTAGATTGGATAGTAGAATTACCTTGGGATAAAGAAACCAAGGAAAAGATTGATATTAAAAGGGCTAGAGAGATTTTGGATGAAGATCATTATGGCTTAATTGACGTCAAGGAAAGGATATTGGAATTTATCGCTATAAGAAAGTTAACCAATAGCATGAAAGGACCTATACTATGCTTAGTTGGACCTCCTGGTGTTGGTAAGACATCCATTGCAAAATCCATAGCAAGATCTCTAAACCGTAATTTTGTACGAATGTCCCTTGGAGGAGTAAGAGACGAGGCAGAAATCAGAGGGCATAGAAGGACCTATGTAGGCAGTATGCCAGGAAGGATTATCAGCCAAATCAAAAAAGCAGGAAGCAAAAATCCAGTATTCTTATTTGATGAAATAGATAAACTAAGTAGTGATTATCGAGGGGATCCAGCAAGTGGATTACTTGAAGTACTAGACCCTGAACAAAATGCTACTTTTACAGACCACTTCCTAGACGTACCCTTTGACTTATCCAAAGTCATGTTTATCACTACTGCAAATACTACATCATCCATTCCAGCACCATTACTAGATAGAATGGAAGTTATCAGAATAAGTGGTTATACAGAGGAAGAAAAACTTGAAATTGCTTTAAGATATCTACTTCCTAAACAAATGAAGGAACATGGCTTGAATGAAAATCAGCTAATAGTCTCCGAGCCTGCCCTTAGAGGTATAATTAACAACTATACAAGAGAAGCAGGTGTTCGTAATCTAGAAAGAAATATAGCCAATGTTTGCAGAAAAGCTGCAAAGAGAATTGTTGAAGAGGATTTAAAAGTTGTAAGAATAAATTCAGGAAATCTTTCAAATTACCTAGGAGTAGAAAAATACAGATTTGATATCTTGGAAGAAGAAAATCAAATAGGAGTAGCAAATGGGCTAGCATGGACGGCTGTGGGTGGAGAAACTCTATCAATAGAAGTAAATATCATGAAAGGTACAGGTAAAGTTCAGCTTACAGGTCAACTAGGTGATGTAATGAAGGAATCAGCAATGGCGGGAATTAGCTATATTAGGGCGAATTCTGATCTTCTCCATGTAGAAGCTGACTTTTATAAAGATATGGATATTCATATCCACGTACCTGAGGGAGCAATTCCTAAAGATGGACCATCAGCAGGTATAACAATAGCAACAGCGGTTATATCAGCATTGTCAAATACTCCTATAAAGAAAGATGTGGCTATGACAGGAGAAATTACCATAAGGGGTAGAGTACTCCCAGTAGGCGGCATTAAAGAAAAAGTCTTGGCTGCTCACAGGATGGGGCTCAACAAGGTTCTATTACCAATTGAAAATAAAAAGGATTTAGAGGATATTCCTGAAAAAATTAGGAAGAAGATGGACTTTGAATTGGTTAAAAATATGGAAGAAGTATTGTCATATGCTCTTGAAAGACAGGTTGAAGAAGATGAAAATTATTAAGTCTGATTTGCAAGCCATCGCAGTAGGTCCAAACCAATATCCGAAAGATGAATTGCCAGAGATTGCATTTGCAGGAAGGTCCAATGTGGGTAAATCTTCCTTTATTAACTCAATGATAAATAGAAATAACCTTGCAAGAACAAGTGGTAAGCCGGGAAAGACAAGGACTATAAATTTTTATATAATAAATGATTCCTTTAGGTTTGTTGATTTACCAGGGTATGGGTACGCTCAAGTTTCTAAGACTGAAAAGGATAAATGGGGTAAAATAATTGAAGAATATCTAGTAGCAAGGGAAAATCTAAAAGAGATTGTACTTATAGTAGATATAAGACATGAACCTACTAATCAAGACCTTCAAATGTACAATTTCATAAAATCCTTTGGATTTATTGGGTATGTTATAGCCACAAAGGCAGATAAGATTTCCAAGGCAAATTGGCAAAAACATACTAAGATAATAAGAAATAAACTAGGTATAAAAAATGTAGATTTAGTAATTCCATATTCTTCTGATAAAAAGATCAATGTTGAACATGTATGGGATATATTCGAGAATTTTTTAGGATAATAAAAAGACCAGTGATAAATCTACTGGTCTTTTATGTATTTATTCTCTTTCAAAATCATCCTTTGAAGCTCCACAAACTGGACAAACCCAATCTTCTGGTAGATCTTCAAAAGCTACACCTGGTTCGATACCTCCATCTGGATCTCCTTCCGCTGGATCATATACCCAACCACATGGTCCACATACCCATCTATCCATAACAATTCTCCTTTCAAATTTATTCATCTTAATTTTACCCCGAAAACAATAATGTTAAACAATTAGTATTAATATTTATTTGTTTTTACAATTGTATATAAAAGATTAACAATACAAATAACTGGGTAAATTAAAGATAGTTAAAAAATATGATATGGATGTGAAGCAGATGTCTTATATATATAAAGGTACAGTTTGTAGCGATCTGGAAATCATAAAAACCTTTATTGATGATAAAATAAAAATACTGGATGGAATAATTCAAAATAGAGATATTTTGTTTGATATACGAATAATATTAAATGAACTTATTGTAAATGGTGCATTACATGGTAATGAGCAACAGACTACCAAATGCGTTACATTGGAATTAGAAGTAAAAGACAATAAGCTTAAAATCGAAGTTAAAGATGAAGGAAAAGGTATTGACTTTGATTTAAAGTCATACAACCCTATGGAGTTAAAATGCTGTGGAAGAGGACTTGTTATAGTCAACGGGCTTTCGGATGAATTTTATGTAGATAAAAACAAGGTGATTGCAATTAAATACTTTAATTAGGAGGGGGTATAATGAAAAACGTGTTAATCCTTATACTTATATTTGCTATGGTTTTTAGTTTTGTTACACCGCTAAAGGTATTTGCTGAAGAGTCCAACGATAAGGTACTAGAAGGAGTTATACTTAAAGTGAAAGAGCTATTAGATATTTCAAATGATTATGATGGATTTGTTTCGCGAGTTAACTCATACAACAATGAAATGAATTTTTTCTTAAATTGGACAGACTCAAATGAAGTATTACCAGATATAAGCGTACATACGGATTCAAAAGGAAATATTATCTCATTTGATAAATATGAACGCAATTACTTAGAGCCTACAACAAAGTTACCTAGTTATAATAAGGATGAAGCATTGAAATTTGCATTAGAGTTTATTGGAAAAGTCGATCCTAAAATCTATAAAGAAATAAAGCTAAAGACCAGTTCAAATCCAATCAATACTTGGGATAGGAACTATAGTTTTAACTTTATAAGAGTAATAAATGATATCCCATATACTGAAAACACCATCCATATCAATGTAGATATGCACACAGGGGATATAACAAATTACTATACTAATTGGGAAAAAGATTTAGATTTTCCAAAGGCAGAAAATATCATTTCTCTAGAAAATGCAAAGGAAGCTTACATTAAGGATATAGGTTTAAAGCTAGTATATAAAACGAATTATAGGTATCCTAGACTAATGGATACTAATAGTGAAAGCAAGTATTACTTAGCATATTCCTATATAGGTGAAAGAAAAGGTATAGATGCCTTTAATGGGAAAGTGATTAATCTATCTAACCGCGGAATCTATACTACAGCAAATGAAAAGGCAATGGCTGAGGATAGTGCAGCAGGTGGAGCTCCTATTATAACACCGGAAGAACGTGGTGAAATAGATAAACTAGTAGGAATCAAAGATATAAAAGAAGTAGAGAAAAAAGCAAGAGAAATCTTCCAACTTGATAGTAACTATAGGCTACAAAACCATAACCTATATACAAGCTGGCAGAATCCTGATGACTTTTTCTATAATTTAAGCTTTATAAAGGAAGCTGAGAAATATCAAAATGTCGAAGTATCTCTAGATGCTAAGACTTTAGAATTGATAAACTTCTATAAATATAGGGATATTGAGGCAAATTCAAAACCTAGTATTAAAAAGGCTGAAGCCTTGGAAATGGCAAAAGATTATATAAAGAAAATCAATCCAGATAAAATTGAAAAAGTCGAATATATAGAAAACTCAATGGAAGACAATCAACAATCTTATTATTTTAATTTTATAAGAAAAGTTGATGATATATATGTTGAATCAGATAATATATCAATTGGGGTAGATGCTGTAAATAAAGAAATAAACTCGTATAATATTAGTTGGTATAAGGGAGAATTCCCATCAAGAGAAAGTATCATTTCAATAGATAAGGCTTATGAGGTTTTATTTGAAAAAGTAGGCTTTAATCTAAACTATATATCCATACGCAGTAACGATAAGACTCAGAGTAAAAATGATGTAAAATTAGTCTACTCTGTAAACCAAGATAAACCTACTATAATTGATGCAAAAACAGGAGATATCTTGGACTACTCAGGCAAACCATATAAGGAAAATAAAATCCCATCCTATACTGATATAGAGGATTCATACGCAAAGGATAAGATAAATACACTTTCCGAATATAGTATAGGTTTTAGTACTGATAAATTCAATCCAAAGGATAAAATCAAACAAAAGGATTTTCTATACTTACTATGGAAATCAGTAAATCCTTATAGAAATGAAACAGAAGCCGATTCAGACGTTATATATAAAGAGCTAATAAGACAAAATATCATTAAAGTGGAAGAAGAAAATAGAGATAGAGTTGTTACCAAGGAAGAAGCTGTAAAATTTATTATCCGTGCTATGAAATACGAAAAATTAGCAGAAATCTCTAACATATACAAGGATTTGTTTAAAGATCAAAGTGATATAGCACCAAATCTAAAGGGACATATGAGTATTGCCTATGGGCTTAAAATAATAAATGGTGATGGTAGTGGGCTTATAAGACCAAAATATGAGCTTTTAAGAGAAGATGCAGCGAGTATAATATACAATTATATGTTTAATTAATTGATAAGGGTGGTTTTTCAAACCACCCTTTTGAAATATTTCTTTTGCATCTTGGGAAAAGTATGATAGAATAATTTAGTTGAGGTAAAAAGGAAACATTTAGATAGAAGGGAACGCAAAGATGAATATAAAAAGAGAAGACGTAAGAAATATTGCTATAATAGCCCATGTTGACCATGGCAAGACTACATTGGTAGATAGTCTATTAAAGCAATCAGGAATATTTAGAGAAAATCAGGTAGTAGAAGAAAGGGTAATGGATTCCAATGATATCGAAAGAGAAAGAGGAATCACTATACTTTCAAAAAATACAGCAGTAAACTATAAAGGGACTAAAATCAATATCATAGATACCCCAGGCCACGCCGATTTTGGCGGAGAAGTAGAACGTGTATTAAAAATGGTTAGTGGAGTAGTATTATTAGTTGATGCTTTTGAAGGGCCAATGCCACAGACTAAATTTGTACTGAAAAAAGCCTTAGAATTGAATTTAAGAGTAATAGTATGTATAAATAAAATAGATAGACCTGAATCTAGACCAGATGAGGTAATAGATGAGGTTTTGGATTTATTTATAGAGCTAGGAGCAAATGAAGACCAACTTGAGTGTCCATTTGTATTTACTTCAGCTAAACAAGGGACAGCAACACTAGATGCAAATGTTGAAACAGATGATATGAGCGTATTATTTGAAACAATATTGGAATACATTCCAGCACCTGAAGGTGATGAGGATGGACCACTTCAAGTACTTATCTCTACCATTGACTACAATGATTATGTAGGAAGAATAGGTATTGGAAAAATAGAAAGAGGAAAGATTGTAACAAATCAAGATGGGGTAATTGTTAATATAGTAGATCCAGAAAAACATGATAAGGTAAAAATAGGTAAAGTATTTGAATTTGAAGGATTGAATAGGGTAGAAGTAGAATCAGCAAAGGTAGGAAGCATAATAGCTATAACTGGAATTGAGCAAATCCATATAGGAGATACTATTTGTCCTGTAGACAATCCAGAGGCACTACCCTTTGTTAAGATTTCAGAACCTACATTGGCTATGACCTTTTCAGTAAACAATAGCCCATTTGCAGGACGAGAAGGAAAATTTGTCACATCTAGACAGATTAGAACTAGACTATATAGAGAGCTACAAACAGATGTATCTCTAAGGGTAGAAGATACGGACTCAACTGATGCATTTAAGGTATCTGGTAGAGGAGAGCTTCATTTATCGGTACTTATTGAAAATATGAGACGAGAAGGCTACGAATTCCAAATCTCTAAACCTGAAGTTTTGTATAAAACAGTAGACGGTAAGAAAATGGAGCCTATGGAAAAGGTAACTATAGATGTATCTACCGAATTTATTGGAACTGTAATAGAAAAATTGGGTATGAGAAAAGGTGAACTAGTAAGTATGTCTGAAGCTACTAGCGGATATGCTAGGACAGTGTTTTCTATTCCTGCTAGAGGACTTATAGGCTATAGACAAGAGTTTATGACTGATACAAAGGGTAATGGTATATTGAACTCAGTATTTGATGGATATGCACCATATAAAGGGGATATACCAAGAAGACCTGTAGGCTCAATTATAGCTTTTGAAACAGGTGAATCCACTACTTATGGACTATATTCAGCACAAGAAAGAGGAACTCTATTTATAGGACCAGGAATTCAAGTATATGAAGGTATGATTGTGGGTTCAAATCCAAAGGGTTTAGATATAGAAGTAAATGTAACACGTAAAAAACAACAAACAAATATGAGAGCATCAGGAAGTGACGAAGCTTTGAGACTTTCACCTCCTAAGGAAATGTCCCTAGAAGAAGCACTTGAATTCATTGAAGATGATGAACTCATCGAAGTAACACCACTAAACTTTAGAATAAGAAAGAGAATATTAGACTCGAGTAAAAGATATAAATCGAAAAAGAACTCATAATTAATTAAAAATTAAAGATTAAGAATTAAGAATTGTAAGATAAAAGATTTGATTTTCATTTTTAATTTTTATCTTTTAATTCTTAATTATTCACAGGGGGATATAAATGCACTATCTAATAAATGGGTATCTATGGTTTTATAGCAATTTAATATGGATAAACATCTTGCTTGCAATATTGTTGGTATTCTTTGAAAGAAGAAATCCAACATCCACTTGGTTGTGGTTGATGGTAATCACATTTCTACCTGGTATTGGATTTTTACTATATCTTTTTCTAGGTCAAGATTTATCAAAGAAAAGAATGTTTAAATCAAAGGAGGAAGAGGATAGCTGTTTTCATATAATGGCTGAAACTCAAGGAGAGCAGATTGAAAAAAATGAATTCTCCTTAAAAGACCCCAACTTCCATCGTTATGAAGATATAATCAAAATGCATTTAATAAGTAGCCAATCCTTCTTTTCAATGGACAATAAGGTAGAACTATATTTTAGTGGAAAAGATAAATTTGATGATTTGTTCAAGAGTATAGAAAAAGCAGAAAAATTCATTCATATGGAGTATTATATTTTTAAAAAAGATAATCTTGGGACTAAGGTAATAGAAGCCTTAACCAAAAAGGCGAAGGAAGGAATAGAGGTCAAGCTATTAGTAGATGGAATGGGTGGAAGGACATTGACCAAAAGCTTTCTAAAGCCTTTAAGAGATGCAGGTGGAGAAGTAGCTGTGTTTTTCCCTCCCTTTGTTCCATTGATGAATGTAAGAATTAATTATAGAAATCATAGAAAAATTTGTATAGTAGATGGAAAAGAAGCGTACCTTGGAGGTTTAAATATAGGAGATGAATATTTAGGATACTCTAAAAAGTTAGGAAAATGGAGAGATACACATATTAAAGTAAAAGGCTCAGCCATAAGCACATTACAATGGCGATTTTTCCTGGATTGGCGATTTGCCACTAAGAAAGAGATAGGTAATTGTCTTAGCTATCTTCCAGAGGAAAATGGGGATAATAATGTTGGGATGCAAATAGTATCAAGTGGTCCTGACTCCAAATGGCCTAGTATAAAAGATGGATACCTTAAGATGATATCCAATGCTAGAGAGAAGGTATTTATAGAGACACCTTACTTTATTCCAGATGATAGTATATTTGAAGCATTAAAACTAGCAGGACTATCAGGACTAGATGTACGTGTTATGATACCAAATAAACCTGATCATCCCTTTGTATATTGGGCAAGTCTTAGTTATATAGGGGAATTACTTGAAGCAGGAGTAAAATTTTATACCTATGAAAAAGGATTTGTACATTCAAAAGTAGTAATTATGGATGACTTTGTATCTTCCGTTGGTACAGCAAATTTGGATATTCGTAGTTTTAAGTTGAATTTTGAAGTCAACGCATTTATGTATGATGAATCTATAAATCTTAAATTATCAGAGCGGTTTTTAAGTGATTTAGTAGATTGCAAGGAGATTACTTTGGAGGAATACAAAAAAAGACCTCGATTCGTTATGGTAAAAGAATCAATCTCAAGACTACTTTCACCAATATTATAATTCATAAAATAATCACCTCTAGGTTAAAATAACTTAGAGGTGATTTCTTTGAAAAGAAACAAATTGCTAATATTAATTATGTTTATAATACTATTATTTGGATGTAAAAAAGAAAATACAAAGGCGGAGTATAAGCCTAAGGATAAAGCTCCTAAAAGTTTGAAGGAATTATCAAGTGGAATAGATGAAATATTAAGTTCAGTAGATGAAATTGAAAAACTAAGTTTAAATATACCAACAAAAGCACAACAACAGGCTCAACAGCAAAAGAGTACAGGCGGGGCTGGCAATAAAGGTGCAGGTAGTCAAGGTGGTTCTGATGGGGGAGGTGGTGGCGGAGGAGGCGGTGGAGCTTCAACTGGTGGAGGCGGAGGTCAAGGTAGCGGAGTTTCAGGCGGGGGCGGAGGCGGTTCAGGACAGCAGCCTTCTGGGCAGCAACAAAAACCTCCATCTAAAGAAGAAATGATTAAAAGTTCTTGGGATAAAATCCAGCTAAAACTTGAAGATGTGCATGCTAAATGGAATGCTTATGAGGCTGAAGGAATGAAGAAGGGTTTAACAAAGGAGTCAGGGGATAAGTTTGAAGCATCAATTAATACCCTAACAAAAGCAGCTGAAAATAAAAATATAATTGAAATCTATGATGCAGCAAGTAATTCATATTTAAATTTAAAGCCATTCTATGATTTATATCAGGACGAAATAAGTGGAGATATATATACCATCAAATACGCGGCAAATCAGGCTTATTTAAAAGCTATACAGGGAGATTTAAAAGCTGCTATTGACTTATTAAATGGTAGAGAAGAAAATATAAATAAAATTAGATTAAAACAAAGTAAAGATGAAGATAAGGAAAAGATAGAAAAAATATCCTTAAGCCTCGCAGATTTTAGAAAAGCATTGGAAGAGAACAGCAGACATCTTTTTATGATTAAAAAAGACGTAATAGTCGAAAATTTAAAAAATATTGAGGAGTAAGGTCAGCAGGGTCAGACATGGGAACGGTTCGTTTGTCTGATGGTCTCAGACAAACGAACCGTCCCCATGTCTTCATAGTGTCATCCCGACCAACGTGGAGGGATCTCCTCTTTTATATTTCCTGTACCTTTTCAATTATCTTCAATATAGTTTTAACTGCTAATTCCATACCCTGAATTGAAATATATTCGAACTTGCCATGGAAGTTTAATCCACCTGTAAAAATATTAGGACATGGCAATCCTTCATATGACAACCTTGCCCCATCAGTACCACCTCTAATAGGTTGAATCTTAGGAGTGATACCTATATCTATCATAGCTTGTTTAGATATATCTACAACATACATAACAGGCTCGATCTTCTCTTTCATATTATAATAAGAATCTTTTATTTCTAAATTGACTATGTCCCCATATTTATAATTTAGAAAATCAACTACCTTTTGAAGAGTTTTCTTCTTAATTTCAAATTTTTCCTTGCTATGATCTCTAATTATATAAGTCATATTCGTGTTTTCAATGGTACCATTAAAACCTACTAGGTGATAAAACCCCTCATAGTTTTCAGTATATTCAGGTCTTTCATTTGTAGGAAGCATATTATTTAGTTCTGTACCTATTAATATGGAATTTATCATCTTATTCTTTGCACTCCCGGGATGAACGCTTCTTCCTTGGATTACTATACGAGCAGAAGCAGCATTGAAATTTTCATATTCCAACTCACCTATAGGACCACCATCTACCGTATATGCAAAGCTTGCGTTAAACTTTTCAACATCAAAGTAATCTGCTCCTCTTCCTATCTCCTCATCAGGAGTAAATCCGACTTTTATAGTCCCGTGTGGTATATCTGGATTATTGATAAGATATTCCATAGCAGTCACAATCTCAGCAATTCCAGCCTTATTGTCTGCTCCTAGGAGAGTAGTACCATCTGTAGTAATCAAATCATGACCAATATAATCATTTAGCTCTGGGAAATCAGTAGCTGAGAGAATAATATTTTTTTCTTCGCTAAGTACTATATCTCCACCTTTATAGTCTTTAACAATATTAGGTTTCACATTTTTTCCTGACATATCTGGACTAGTATCCATATGGGCAATAAACCCTATTGTAGGGACTTTTTTCTCAATATTAGATGGTAGAGTAGCCATTATATAGCCATTGTTATCTAAGCTTACATCCTGTAGTCCTATTTCTTCTAATTCCTTTGCCAGAATATTTGCAAATGACCTTTGACCTTCAGTACTAGGCACACTTGTAGAACTTTCATCAGATGTTGTTTCAACCTTAACATAATTTAAAAACCTATTAATCAAATTCTCCATGAATAATCCTCCTTAAATTCATATTATATATAATACCCATATATAGTATACAATTAATAATAAATTTATTTGTTTAAATTTGCAATGATTTGTATTAAAATTATTTTTTAATTAAATAATTTAAGTAGTATAACTATATCTTGCATGATAAAAATAACTTTATTGCCATTTAAATATATTTTCAACCAATATGTAATTGGGTATATATACCTAAACAAATAATATATAAATGGGGGTGTTTGATTGTAAGATGGTAATGTTGGCAAGGGCTAACGTGTATAGATAAAGGAGAAATGATGGATAAAATTATTGAACATGAGAATTTAAAAGAAGAAATTGAAAAAAAAAGACGCCAATTGTATAAACTCTTAGAATTAGAGTTGAATGGAGATATTATAGTGAATTTTAGCCAAGAGTTAGATTTATTGATAAATAGATATAATGAAATAAACAGACAAGGCAGACAAGGGGACAGATCGTCTGACTGATGCATTTTCAGACAGATGTCGTGTCCCCTTGTTGAACTTTTTACCCTAAAGTCACATCCATTATCATCATAATTATAAACCCTATAATAACACCGTAGGTAGCTTGTCTTTCAAATCCTCCCTTGTGAGTTTCAGGTATTATCTCATCTGAAATCACAAACAACATAGCACCTGCAGCAAATGCAAGTGTAAAAGGTAGTATTGGTCTAAAGATACTAACTAAACCTAATCCCAATAAACCACCTATTGGCTCAACTAAACCTGTAAGCAAGGCAATAAGAAATGCTTTTTTAACATCATATTTTTCTCTAACGAGAGCTAAAGCAACTGCCAATCCTTCTGGTAAATTTTGAAGTCCAATACCTATCGCAATAGAAAGACCATTTCTAATATTATCATCACCAAATCCAACTCCAACAGCTAAACCCTCTGGGAAGTTGTGTAGAGTGATAGCTATAATAAATAACCAAATTTTCTTGAGTGAAGCACTAGCACCACCTTCTTCTCTCTTGTCCAAAAGATGTACGTGAGGTGAATATTTGTCAGCTAGGTCTAAAAACAATGCACCAGTAAAAATACCGAATGACGTAATAAGTGCGGCTTTGAATCCCCCACCAGCATAATCTAAGCTGGGTATAATTAAAGAAAAGGAGGTTGCAGCTAGCATGACACCAGCAGCGAAGCCTAAAAGTGAATCCAATATCTTATCAGAAATATTTCTAGTCAAAAATATTGGCAAAGCCCCTACCCCTGTTAACAATCCAGCTCCAATACTTGCCAAGATACCAACAAACAATGTATTTTCCAATAAAGTCATAGTGTCCTCCTAGGTATATTATTTATTTATCTAAACACTAAATATAATAGTCCAGATAGCACTATAAACATTATAAAACCAATGGAAATAAAAAACAATCTTTTACTAATAAAAAATAGCTTCATAAAAAAATCACCCCTTTGTTTTATAATAGTCTATTCAGTCAATAATACTTTTATAACAAATGGGAAAGTTCTACTTTTAAAAATTTTTATAACGAATAGGAAATATAAATTGAACTTATTATAACTATTTTATTTATTTTACTATTAAAAAAATATATAAAATGGTGTATTATATTAATATAGGATAGGAGGGAAGAAATTGGTTAAGATTATTAGTGACAGTGCATGTGATTTGCCAAAGGAAATAATAGAAGAATATAATATAGACATTTTACCAATTGTTGTGTTAAAAGATGAGAATGAGTATCTAGACAAAGTAAGTATTGACCCAATTAATGTATATGCGGGAATGAGGAATGAAGAGATATATAGGACAGCACAAATCCCACCAAGTACATTTCAAGAGAAATTCGAGGAGTATGCAAAGAATGGGGAAACAGCCATATACTTAGCTTTCTCATCGGGTTTATCAGGGACTTATCAAACATCTGTATTTGTCTTGGAAAGTGTAATGGAGAAATACCCAGAATTTAATTTAGAAATAGTAGATACAAAGGCAGCTTCTATGGGATTTGGACTTATTGTATATGAAGCAGCAAAACTAGCTAAAGAAGGAAAATCAAAAGAAGAAATATTAAAGGCTGTTAAATTTTATATAAATAATATTGAACATATATTTACCGTGGATGAATTGGAGTATTTATATCGAGGTGGTAGGGTTTCACGAGCTCAAGCATTTGTGGGTGGATTATTGAATATAAAACCAATACTTGAGGTTTTAGATGGAAAACTTGTTCCATTGGATAAAGTCAGGGGTAAGAATAATGTATATAAGAAGATGCTGGATATAATGGCTGAGAGAGGCAAGGATGCTGACTTTTCCAATCAAATAATAGGCATAAGCCATGGAGACGATGAAAAAGCAGCATTGAAGCTAAAAGAACTAGTAGAAGAAAGATTTGGAGTTAAGACATTTATTGTCAATATAATAGGAGCAGCCATCGGGGCCCATTCTGGTCCAGGTACATTAGCACTATTTTTCCTAAGAGAAAATTACGAAGATTAATCAGACAGGAGGACGGTTCGTTTGTCTGGTATATTTCCAGACAAACGTCACATCTTACTGTCTGATGGAATCCATCAACCAGACCAAGGTGAGGAGATCTCTCTGGTTTTCAATTGTGAATTATGCATTGTGATTTGTAAATTGATGAAGCTAAAAGGGGGATAAACATGATCATAATAAAAAGAAGTTTAATAATCATTTTTTGCATACTCCTTATTTTTAGCTTGTTTTTATTTTACATAACGGTTACAGACTACAAGCCTGATGAGGTGGAACTACTAGCTATTAACAATAATCAAGTAAAAACAATAATGCTAGACGAACCTTTAGTCGTAACCACATACAACATAGGCTATGCAGGATTGGATGAAGAACAGGATTTCTTTTCAGATGGAGGTAAAAATTCTAGGGCATCAACCAAAGATAAGGTAAAAGAAAATCTTGAAGGCATAGTAAATATAATAGATGTTTTAAATCCAGATATTTTACTATTGCAAGAAGTAGATATTAATTCAAGCAGAAGCTATAAGATAAATCAAAAAGAATACTTTAGCGATAAATATCCAAATTATAGCTATGTATATGGTAAAAATTATGATGTACCCTGGGTACCAGTACCAGTATTTAGACCTATGGGAAAAGCTGAATCAGGAATTGTTACATATTCAAAATTTCATACAAAAAATTCTTATAGATATGATTTGCCTGGAAAAGAAAAATGGCCAGTACAGTTATTTGAATTGGATAGATGTTTTACAGAAACAAGGTATCAAGTGGAAAATGGTAAGGAACTAGTAGTTATAAACTTGCACTTATCAGCTTTTGATGAAGGAGGATTTATAAGACAGCAACAACTAGCATATTTAAAAGATCATTTAAATAAAGAGTATGATAAAGGCTCATATATATTAGTAGGTGGAGATTGGAATCATAATCTTCCGAATACAGATCCTTATAATTATCCCCATGCAGAACCATGGCCATTTTGGTTAAAAAATCTTCCAGATGATTTTCAGGTAAGTGGATTCAATTGGGCTATAGATGATGCTATACCCACAGTAAGAACATTAGAAACAGAATACAGCCGGGGTTACAATTTCCTTGCATCAATAGATGGATTTCTAATCTCAGATAATATTGAAATAATCCATACCTATGCAACAAATACTTATTTCAAAAACACAGACCACAACCCAGTGACAGTGGAACTTATACTAAGATAAGTTGAGATAGGGGACGTGCTTAGTATTATCCCGACAGTAGTTGATGATTCTACTTCGATGGTTTGAATGACAAGAAAAACAAAAAATAAAAAAAGACTTGCATTTTTACAAGTCTTAACCTATGGTGCACCTTCAGGGATTCGAACCCTGGACCCACTGATTAAGAGTCAGTTGCTCTGCCAACTGAGCTAAAGGTGCAAACTCAACAACAAAAACAATTATACTACTATTTTTGTTGTTTGTAAATAGTTTTTAGAAAAATATTATTAAGTTAAAGGATATTTATGAAAAGAGTGATAAATTGAAAGATACACCAATTATTCTAGAAGATTATTTAAATTATATGGAAACTATAAAAGGCTCTTCCCCTAATACAGTTAAGGAATACCATTTGGACTTAAGAACCTTTTTTAGGTTTCTAAAAATAAGATATAAACTTGTAGATGAAACTATTGAATTTGATGATATAGATATTTCAGATGTTGATATAAGTATAATAAAAAAAGTTACCATTCAAGACTTACACGCATATCTTTCATTTACCGTAAAGAAGCGTAACAATGGTACATATACGAGATTTAGAAAAGTTGCCTCTATAAGATCTTTTTTTAATTACCTATATCTTAAGGTCAATTTAATAGACCATAACCCTGCAGAATATCTGGAATTTCCCAAAACTGATATAAGGCAGCCTATTTATTTAACGCTAGAGCAATCGGAAAATCTATTAAACACTGTATTGGAGAATTCAAATGAAGTTTTTAGAAAAAGGGATTATGCAATTATTATGTTATTTTTAAATTGTGGACTAAGACTTTCCGAATTATCCAATATTGATATTGATAGCATAAAAGATGATGATACCCTAACAGTCATAGGTAAAGGGAACAAGGAAAGGACCGTATTTCTAAATGAAGCTTGTATCGAGGCTGTTCAGGATTACTTACAAGTTAGACCAAAGGATACAAAAGATAGTAAAGCACTTTTCCTAAGTATGCGTAAGTTTAGAATGAGCAATAGGGCGATACAACATATGATTGATAGATATCTTGACAAGGCTGGATTAGATACCAGTATATATTCAGCTCACAAATTGAGACATACAGCCGCAACATTAATGTACAAGCATGGTAATGTTGATATAAGAGCATTACAGGCTATACTAGGGCATGAATCAGTCTCTACAACACAAATTTATACCCATATAGATGATGAGAGATTAAGAAATGCAATCAATAGCAATCCATTATCAAAAAGGAAAAAATCGAAGGATGAATAATAAGGTTATTACTTAATACAAACTGGGTATAAATTATCAAGGTGATGTTAAACTAACTAATGAATATATTACTCCATTAGGGCATATAAAAGTAAATAATTGGGGGTGTACTTATGTTAGTAAAAGACCATATGTTAGGTAAAGAAGAACTAACTACAGTCGATTTAGAAGAAACTATAGAAAATACATTAAAAAAAATGGCACAAGGGAATTTTTTATCATTGCCTGTACTTGACAACGGCGACTTAGCGGGGCTAATTATGAAAGAGACAATATATAGAGGCTATGTAGAAGAAGGTTATAAGAATTTTCAGGATTATATCTCCCAGAAGAAGGTAAAGAACATTTATACAAATAAGGTTCATATCATACATGATACTGAGGAAATTGAAAATGCATCTCATCTTTTAGGTGAACTTAAAATACCATTTTTAGCAGTTTTGGATATAAATAATAAATTTACAGGAATATTAACCCATCGAGCAATATTTAATACATTTTCAGATTTTCTGGGAATTAACAAAGGTTCATCTAAGCTGGTAGTAGATATGCAAGATGTTCCCGGAGAGCTAGCAAAGTTGACAAAACTAATTAAAGAGGAGAATGTAAATATTGTAAACATTGCAATGATAGATTCAAAGATAGAAAATCATGTTAGAATTGTACTGAAACTTGATACAGAAAATTTAGGTGGATTAATGAATAAGATTAAAGATGTAGGTTTTATAATAGAATAATAAAATTATTAATTATGTCACTTATAGCCAGTAATTATCTTAATTACTGGCTAATTTATTTCTAAGCCATTTAAATATGAATATGATACAATAATAAATAGATGACATACATAAGGGGATTATATCATGGAATCAATTGTACAAGAGTTACTAGATTTTTTATCAGTAGAATTTACAGTTATACTTACAGCAGCTTTACCAGTTGTTGAAGTAAAAGGTGCTATTCCTGTTGGAATTTCATTAGGATTAACACCTATACATTCTTTATTTCTAAGTCTTATTGGCAGTATGATACCTGTACCATTTATATTATTTTCAATAAGACCTATATTTAATTATATGAGAAGAACCAAGATATTTAAAAAGTTAGCATATAGATTAACAAATCGTTCAATGGCGAAGAGTGGAAAAATTCAAAGATATGGAGTTTGGGGTCTATTAGTGTTCGTAGCCATTCCGTTACCAGGAACAGGAGTATGGAGCGGAAGCCTTATAGCAGCGTTACTTGACATGAGATTCAAATGGGCATTTCCAGCTATTTTTGTTGGCAATGTAATAGCTGGGATTCTTATAACGGCTCTTAGTTATGGGGTAGTAAATGTATTTGGATAGAATGCAACATCGAACTAATTGTATTTAATTGTATAATAAATTTAAACCTCCTTATACTAAGCATAAGTATAAAAGGAGGTTTTTTTATGCCTACTAAGGTATGTACCAATTGTAAACAATTTTTTTCAGGCGAAGATGATATTTGTGAAAGCTGTAAATTTATAAAAGAAAAGAAAATAGAACAAATGGCAAATTTAGTTGGTGCTGTAGAGATGCTTGCTATATTAAAGGGCACCAGAGAAGAAGACAATTAAAAATAATTCATATCCCCTCCATTAATAATTTACACAATTTGACGATATATGTATATATATGATATTTTTAAAACTTTATTTCCCTAAAAGTATCTAAAAAGTGGAGGGGGTACAATGAAAAGTATAAAATCTAAACTAGTTGTATATTTTTCTATACTTATCTTACTGTTATCAATTGCAATTGGATACATATCTATACAAAGGGCTAGCACAACATTAACAAAAGAATCAGAGAAGAACATAGTTGCATTATCCTATGAAGGTGCAAAGCTTATAAAGAGCAATATAGAAACACAGAAAAGAATTCTAGAAATGATAGCTTTACGTGAAGATATTCAGAGTATGGATTGGGAGTTGCAACAACCTACTCTTCAAAAACAAGTATCTAAAACAAATTTTATGGATATTGCAGTAGTACAATTAGATGGTACGGCTTATTATTCTGATGGTACTACTAGTCAATTAGGGGATAGGGAATATATAAAAAATGCATTAAATGGTGAATCAAACGTATCAGATGTATTGCTTAGTCGAGTTACCAACAATCTAGTACTAATGTACGCTGCACCAATAGAAAGGGATGGAAAAGTAGTAGGTGTTCTTATAGGGCGTAGAGATGGAAATTCCCTTAGTTATCTTATTGATGACTCAGGCTTCGGCGTGGAAGGATACGGATATATTATAAATAGAGAAGGAACAGTAGTTGGTCATCCAGATAGGGCATTGGTCAGAAATCAATTCAATCCCATAATAGAGTCAAACCAAGATGATAGTTTAAAGCCTTTAGCTGAACTATATGAAGAAATACTTATAAATAAACGAGGTGTTAGTGAGCATACATTTGAAGATAAAAATATGTATGCAGGATACTCACCTATAGAAGGCACAAATTGGATGTTTATCTATACATCATTTGAAGATGATGTATTGTCTGGAATAATACCACTAAGAAATAGAATTTTGTTGGTAATAGTAATAGTATTAATCTTAGGAATTATTTTTACATATATACTTGGAAATTCAATATCTAAGCCAATAATTGAGACAGTGAAATTTTCTAAAAACATTTCAACCTTAGATATATCACAGGATATTCCAGAAAAAATGTTGAAAAAGAAAGATGAAACTGGTGAAATGTCTAAGGCTTTTCAAAATATAATAGTCAATCTTAGAGAAATAATACAAGAGGTTAGCAATTCGTCAGAACAGGTATCAGCAGCTTCAGAAGAGTTAACAGCTACATCACATCAATCATCTACAGTCACAGATGATATAGCAAAGACTATTGAAGAAATTGCTAAAAGTGCACATGAACAGGCATTAAGTACCGAAAAAGGTACCTTAAAAGCTAAATTATTAGGAGAATCAATAGAAAAAAATCATATCTATACTCAAGAAATGACTAATGCTTCTAAAAATGTTTCAAAGGTAGTTGAAGAAGGGCTTGAAGAAATTCAAGGATTATCCGATATTACAGAAGAAAGTAAAGTAGCTACTAAGGAAATCCAAGAGGTAATATTAAAGACACATGATAATTCCAACAAAATAGGTGAGGCAAGTAAAGTAATTGCATCAATTGCAAAACAGACCAATTTGTTAGCACTAAATGCAGCAATAGAGGCGGCGAGAGCAGGTGAAGCAGGACGTGGATTTGCAGTAGTAGCAGAAGAAGTCCGAAAATTAGCAGAACAATCATCTGTCTTTTCAAATTCTATTGATGAAATAGTATTAGAATTACAACAAAATTCAGACAATGCAGTAAAGAATATGGAAAGAGTATCTGAAATAGGACAAGAACAAATAGCGAAGGTTTCTAATAGTAAAGATAAATATCATATGATTGGACAGGCTATGAAAGATGAAATAGAGTCAGTTATAAAGCTTTATAAATCTGGCAGAGAGATGGAACATTTAGTCCATGAAATATTGGAAACTTTGAAGGGACTAACAGCAATCGCGGAAGAAAATTCCGCTTCAACAGAGGAAGTATCTGCATCTATGGAAGAGCATGCTGTATCCATAGAAGAAATAGCCGGAGCCAGTGAAAATCTTTCTGTGCTGGCGCAAGATCTTCACCAAATTATTAATAAATTTAAATATTAGACCAGCAAAATAGAGGGGGCTTAAGAATTGAGAAGTATAAAAACAAAACTAATAATTTCATTTTTAATTCTTACAATTTTATCAGGCGCTGTATTAGGATTTCTAGCACTAAAAACTGGGACAAAGGTTTTAACAAATGAGTTAGAAAGAAGTCTAGTAGATAAAGCCCAAGATTCATCGAAGCTTTTATATAGCAGGATAGAAACACAAATAAGAACCTTGGAGACAATGGTCTTAAGAGAAGATATAAAAAGTATGGATTGGGAAATACAACAGCCTACTTTACAAGAATATATGATGAACACAGGGTTTTCAGAATTAGGTATTGTTCACCCAGATGATGGTTTATTACATTATTCATCAGGGTTAACGGAAGATTTAAGTGATGTTGCATCTATTAAAAGGTCATTTAATGGAGAAATAGTCATTTCAGATATTATTGTGAGCAAAGTAAACAAGAATGTAAATTTAATGTTGGCAGTACCTATAAAAAGCGAAGGTAGTATAACAGGGGCGTTGGTAGGTAGACTTACTGGCAACACCCTAAGTAATATTACAAGGGATGCTGGATATGGGGAAAAAGGTTATGCATTTATAATCAATGATGAGGGTACTGTTGTTGCGTATCCAGAGATTACTAAAGTGCTTGAAAGATACAATCCTTTACTTCTAGTAGAAAATGATGAAAGCATAAGATCATTAGCAGATTTCTTTGAAAAGATACTTGAAGAAAAAGAAGGTGCTGCATCCTATATTGATCAAGGAAATAATAAAATAGGTGGATACTGTCCTATTAAAGATAGCAATTGGTATATGGTAGTAGTTGCTGACCGTGAAGAAGTACTAGCACCAATAACAAGTTTACGAAAAGCATTGGTTTCAGTAGTAGGTGTGATAATCCTAATAAGTATCGTATTAACCTATCTAATTGGTAATACAATTACAAAACCAATTATTGAATCAGTAAAACATTCTAAGAAAATTGCAGATTTAGATATTTCAGAGGATTTTTCTGAAAAATTGATAAATAAAAGAGATGAAACAGGTGAGTTAGCCAGAGCATTCCAAAGTATAATTGACAATTTAAGAGAAGTAATCAATGAAGTTAACAATTCTTCTGAGCAGGTATCAGCTTCTTCAGAGGAGCTAACAGCTACTTCTCAGCAATCAGCTACGGTAACTGAAGAAATAACAAAAACAGTAGAGGAAATAGCTAGAGGTGCACATGACCAAGCCGTAAGCACAGAAGAAGGTTCCTCTAAAGCAATTTTACTAGGAGAAGCGTTGGAGAAAAATTATTTATTAACGGAAGAATTATCTAAGGCATCGGAAAATGTTAAAAAAGTTGTAATGGAAGGTCTATCAGAAA
>JAPXKQ010000028.1:0-30813 GCA_033809995.1 Tissierellaceae bacterium | reverse complement strand
GCAGCAAAAGGTTGCTATAGCAATGACTTTGATATGCGATACAGATATTATTTTATTAGATGAACCTACTCTAGGTTTAGATGTTCAAAGCCACTTAGAGATTAAAAATCTTTTAATGGATATTTCAGATGACCAAGATAAAACTATTTTGTTAAGTACACACAATATGAGATTGGTCCAAGATGTATGTAATGATGTTGTTATTTTAAGTAAAGGGAAAATAGTTGCCAAGGATAATATGGATAATTTATTAGATATGTTTAAAACCATGACCTATGAAATTGTCCTTAATGAAAGCCTATCAGAAGAAAAGAAAAATTCCTTATTAGCGCTAAAATATGGCTTTTACATTATAAATAATGGATCAAAAATAGAAACAGATATTTATGAAGTTAAAGATATTTATAGGATTATTGAAGAACTAAAGAATTTAGATATATTTATAAAAGAAATAAAACAGAAGGAAGTTAATATTGAAAGGGTATTTTTAAGCCTTACAGATGGGGAGGTGGATTAATTGAAGAAGTATTATTATTTAGTAAAGGTATCTTTGGAGCGAACTATTAAGGAATTAATAAGATACAAATTCAATACAATTTCTAATATTCTAATCCTGTTTGTACTATTTATGGCTATGTTTCTTGGACTTGAAAGCTTTGGAATAAGTTTTGGTATTTCTCCAATAGACATGGGAAATACAATGGAAGGCTTTATAATAGGGTACTTTCTATGGACTATTATGATGATGATCTATTCAGGAATTTCCTATGGTATAATAAATGATGCCAGCAGAGGCACATTAGAGCAATTAAATATGTCTGGGATTAATCTTTCTACAATAGTAACTGTGAGAAGTCTTACTGATTTACTTATAGATATAATAGTATCTATTGTACTGCTATTTATTATCATGTTTACTACCAATTATTATCTAGAAATTAAGATATTATCAATATTACCACCAATATTAATTGGAGTATTTAGTATATTAGGTATAGGACTCATCTGTGGAGGATTAGCACTTATTTTTAAACGAATTCAATCACTTTTAAATATAATCCAATACTTTTTAATTGCCTTATTAATGTTTAGTCCTAAAAATGAATTCATATATAATTTACTACCCTTTAGACCTTCCGCAGATAATGTTATGCTTATAATCATGAAAGGATATTCATTTAATGATTTTACTATACATGATTATGGAATTATGGCAGGAAATTCTTTGCTATATTTTATTATAGGAATTATTATATTTAACAAATCAGTTATCTATGCTAAAAAGAAAGGGCTTTTAGGTCAGTATTAAGTAGGTTAGCTATAAATTCACATATTATTTCATCTCTATATTCGCCCGCATTAAGGTTATAATATTTTAAAAAGGATTTGAATATTATGCCAAATATCAAAAATAAAGGCAGAAAGGACTAGGCCAATAGAGTAAATGGGTATACTATATAATAGAATAAAAGTTAAGGGGGTAGTGATGTGGATTATAGAATTGAACATGATACCATGGGGAAAGTAAGAGTACCAGCTGATAAGTATTGGGGTGCTCAAACCCAAAGGAGTAAGAATAACTTTAAGATAGGCATAGAAAAGATGCCTATGGAAATTATTAAGGCATTCAGTATTTTAAAAAAGGCGGCAGCCATTACAAATAAAAGATTAGGAAAACTTGACGAAGAAAAAATGAATATAATATCAAAAGCGTGTGATGAAATCTATGAAGGAAAATTGGATGACAATTTCCCATTAGTAGTATGGCAGACAGGTAGCGGTACACAAACCAATATGAATGTGAATGAAGTCATAGCCAATAGGTCAAATGAATTACTGGGTAAGAAGATAATTCATCCAAATGATCATGTAAATATGTCTCAAAGTTCCAATGACACTTTTCCTACTGCCATGAGTATTTCCGCAGTAATGGAAATAGAAAATAATTTACTGCCTGCTATAAATAAGCTAAAGAAAACATTTGAAAGACTTGAAGAAGAAAACCAAGGAATAATCAAAACTGGTAGGACTCATCTTCAAGATGCAGTTCCTATAGCTTTTTCACAGGAAATCAGTGCATGGACTCATATGCTTAGAAAAGCAGAAATACATATTAAAGAGTCCATAGAAGGTGTGCGGGAACTGGCCTTAGGGGGGACTGCTGTAGGTACAGGATTAAATTCCCATAAGGATTTTGGAAGAATTGTTGCAGCTGAAATATCATCTTTAACTAATACTAAATTTGTGACTGCAGAGAACAAATTTCATTCCTTAACGAGTAAAAGTGACCTGGTCCATGCCCATGGAGCCTTAAAATCCCTTGCAGCAGATTTAATGAAGATAGCTAATGATATTAGATGGTTATCAAGCGGACCTAGATGTGGTATAGGTGAGATTTCTATACCTGAAAATGAGCCGGGAAGTTCCATTATGCCGGGAAAAGTTAATCCAACTCAATGCGAAGCCTTAACAATGGTAGCAGTGCAGGTAATGGGAAATGATACAGCAATTGGTATTGGTGCATCCCAAGGAAATTTCCAGCTAAATGTATTTATGCCTATGATAATTTACAACTTCCTTCAGTCAGTAAGATTATTAAGTGATGGTATAATATCCTTTAATGAACACTGTGCTGTAGGAATAAAGGCAAATAGGGAAAAAATGAATGAGAATTTAGAGAAATCTCTAATGTTAGTTACCGCTCTTAATCCACATATTGGATATGAAAAATCAGCAAAGATTGCAAAGACAGCTCATGAGAAGAATTTATCACTAAAAGAGGCGGCTATTGAATTAGGATTTTTAAGTGCAGAAGAATTCGATAATATGATTAGACCGGAGGAAATGGTGTAAGAAAGGGCTTTTAGGTCAGTATTAATTGCTTAATTTTAGATGTGCAATCTGCACATCTAAAATTAAGATTTATTTCCACAGTTTATCTAATACTTTGTAGACCTGATTTCATAGCTAACTTTCTAAGAAATGGATTATACATAGCTGGAGATTTTAAATTTTTAAGAAGTAAGCTTAGCCTAATACCCTTTACATTTCGCTTATACCTATCCAAAAATCCATCTATTCCTTCTTCAAGACTTTGAGCTAAATATAAAGAACTTTTTAATGCGTAGCTTATTCCTTCAGCAGAGCTGGGGCTGATTGCACCTGCAGCTTCTCCAATTAGAGCTATATTATCTTTTCCTACATAAAATTGAGATATCTTCTTAGGCCTATAGATATATGCGCTTTCTGATTTTATTTTGCAATCAAAATTAAAACCTAACTGTGTTAGTTTTGTTTTCAATATATCAAATTTTTCCCTTGTATTCTCCCTAGGTCTAAGGGCTGAACCTAATAAAAGGTAATTATCCTTTGGAATTATCCAAGAGTAGAAATCACTTATTTCTTCATCAAAAATTGCCGTGTAATAGGGTATATGATATGGACATTCATACCATTCTTGAATTGAGATATACCTTTCAGGTATATTTATATCTTTACTAATAGACTTTCTAATACTAGATGAAGCCCCATCAGCACCTATAATAACCCTTGTTTTTGCTGAAATCTCCTGTCCATTATAAATATATGTAACTTCATATCCTTCTGGTATTTCAACAAAGCTTTTAAATAGGGAGTTAAACTTTTTATCTACACATATTGGAAGCTTAGAAACCAGCCATCTATCAAATTTTTCTCTATCCATATTAATATAGAATTTCTGATATAGTCTTTCTAGATTATTAGTTAAATCAATGGTTCTTACGGCAAAAAGTTGTGGATTAACTAGAATATTTTTAGGCATAACCAAGCCCATCTTTGCAATCATTTTTTGAGCATCAGGGGCTAATAATCCTCCACAACATTTGTTTGCAAGGTTTATCTGATTCTCGTTTTCTAAATTCCTTTTATCTATTAATAAAACTTTATATTTATCACCAATTAATCGTGCAAGATTAGCTCCTGCAGGGGCTGAGCCTATAATGACAATATCATACATAAATTCACCTCCATATATTGCTTTTATATTCTAGAATACCACCTGGTTGGCACCCCACTTAATTATTGTTAAATAAATTATATTAGATTATTTATTGAATGTCAATAAATTATTATTAAATATTGATATATGTTTATTATTATGGGGTTATACCAATTAACAATAATGGAATTGAACAGGATAAGGAAAATCTGGGAATCGAATTAGCAGAAGATAGTCTAAAAGACATAAAAGGAAAATTTAGGACATTTAATCTATCTTTATAGGTAGATTAAACGTCCCTTCTTTGGTAATTACAATAAAATTTATTTCAATTCATTGATTGTATGTACTCTTGTCCATCTATTACATGGGATTTAATCTTATGTATCTTCTCAGGTTTTACCTGTAAGACAATATCATAGTCCCCATCAATATTATTCTTGGAATCAATTTGTTCATGTTTTACTTGTTTAAATATGATTGTATTATTCTCTAGTCAATATTCTCATCATTTCTTCATCCTTCATTATATCCTCTAGATTGGATATATTAAAGTTTTTCAATATTTTCATTATATTTTTATTATCAAAGGGAGTTAATATATATGATTCTTCACCATAGTCATTAACATTTTTTGTAGCAATATCTACATCAATATTAGTCCTTGGGCCGCCAACACATCCTCCAATACAGCCCATTCCTTCTATGAAGTTAGCATCTATATTTTTTCCACCTCGAAGATCTTCCAGTAGATTTTTACATTCTTTTACTCCCTGTACTTTTTTAGCCTTCAATTTAATAACCCTCATAGGCTCTAGTCGATTAACTACGGTTTTAACTGAAAAACTTACCCCTCCAGTTCTGGCATAAAGTCTTCCACCTAAGGAGGCTTGGTCTTTATCATCAGGTTCTAATTCTTTCAAATTAATTTCTAGAGCTTCAAATATTTCTTTTAATTCTTGAAAATTTAATACATAATCTATAGCACCTTCCAAATTTATTTCTTTTATTTCTGACTTCTTAGCTATACAGGGTGCAATAAATACAACCTTAGCATCTTTGTATAAACTCTTTAAGATTCTTCCTGAAGCTATCATAGGAGATACAGAGGGAGACATTTTTTTATAAAGGTCTGGGTAACTTTTTTTAACCATATTAAACCAAACAGGACAGCAACAGCTGGTTAAGAAAAAATCTTCTTTGTTTTTTACCAGTTTATTAAATTCAAAGGCTTCTTTAATAGTTAATATATCTGCAAATAAAGCTACCTCTATCATATCCTTAAAGCCTAATAGTTTCAAAGCTGTTCTTAACTGTCCCATACTAACTTCATTTCCAAATTGACCTACTACTGCAGGTGCAACAGTGGCATAAATATTTGTGTTTTTATCCTTTAACAAATCAATTAATGGTATAAATTCAATTTTATCAGCTATAGCTCCAAAATCACATTCTGAAACGCAATAACCACAGCTTAGACATTTTTTGTTTACTATTAGAGCCTCATTGCTTCTTCTATAAATAGGATTCTCATATTTACATTCGACATTGCACTTACTACTTTCTTCAATGCAAATTTCACAAGGTCCTTCAATATTAGCAACAATTGGAGGGGTAATTTTATTAGATTTTATATTAATTAATTCATTATTAAATGCTGTATTAGCTTTAGGATCCAAGCCCATGGCAACCCTTATATGATCTCTTATAAAGGGCATATCCTTCATATCAAAATTATATTTATCTTTTATACTAAGAGCAATCTTTTCTAGGTCTGAGTCATCCTTAATATTTTCATTCCAGAAGCCTTTAATCAGCTCTCTAAATATTTCCATGCGATATTCATAAAAAGCTCTATACTTCTCTAACAAATAAAGCACCTCATTTTTTAGTTCTCCATGAACCGAGTCTTAGTTTATCCTTGCCTAAAATTTTATAAATATTCAAAAAACTTATACTTATTTCAATTCATTGATTGTAGTTTTTTCATTTTCATTAACTGGGATTATTATGCATTCTTGTCCATCTACTATCTGAGATTTAATCTCATGTATCTTCTCAGGTTTTACCTGTAAGACAATATCATAGTCCCCATCAATATTATCTTTGGAATCAACTTGTTCAAGTTTAACTTTAAGGAATTCAACTTGTTTTTCAAGAGCTCTTTCTTTTTTTCTTTGCTCATTTTCCTTAAGGATTTTTCCGTCAATTAGACTTTCTGCTAACGGAAAGTCATCGCTAAAGTTTTCTTCATAGAACTTTTCAATCTTAATAGCATTTTCTTTGGGAATACCACTTTCCACTAGAAGATTTTGCAACTCATTTTTTGTTAATTTTATAGGTTCATCATCTGTATCATCAGAATGTGATTTATATTCTTCAACCATATTATTTAGACTTTCCTGTACTTCCATATATAGTTTGTCCGCTTCTTCTTCATCTGCACTTATAAAATCCTTTACAATGTATTGGAATTTTTCCCTTTGCATAGCAGAAGTTTCTTTAGAAGAACAACCTAATGCATTTTCCATTAACTCAGGGTGAATATCCTTTGGGTTCTTCGTATAATACATGATGGAGTTAACGTCAGCGCTACGGTCTATAAAGGCGGGAAATATAAATCCACATGTTGGTGCTTCAACAACCCAATCTCGTAGACGCGATTTTATCTTATTTTCTTCTTCGTAATATCTCAGTCCAGGAGCTGAAAGTTCAACTGGACAAATTGCGCATAGTACATATTCAAAAACTTCTTCAGATTCATCTATCTTTATATTATCCGTGGTTTTAGTGATTACATCATATACATCGTGAAATATAAGGATTAGAAAATTTCCTGTATAATCATAATTATCTATGATTGACTTATAAAAATCATCAAGAAGGTCATCGTCCTTCAATTTACTTTTCTTTAGTTGGATAAGAGAAAGCTGTTTATTATTTACTTCTTCTACACCAGTTGGAAAGTTAAGCTCCAATATATTATTTCCAATGGTGTCAGATAGAACCTTTCTGGCAATTTCTAAGTATTTGAAGTAATCATCTTCATCTAAATTCAAGAATGACTCATTTAATTCTAGAATTATATTCTTTTCTGAATTAACAAAACAGCCACACATCCTAGTAAAGGTACATTGCTCTTTTTTCAAACGTCTTTTTAACTCAAGTATGTCTTTTCTTTTCATTCATTAACCTCTCAATCTAGTCAGATTATTTTTCCACTATTAAGTATAGTATTTTTTTGAGATTAATGCCAGTTTATTAAGCTGATAGAATACTATTTTCCTAACCTTTTTAATAAATAAGGAATACCTTCTTCGAAATTGACACCGTACCAACGACCATTTTTATCGTCAAGAGTAAGTTGAATGCACTTGGCAGTATAATCGGCTGCAATCGGTAGTGCCTCCTTCCAAGTAAGGCCATTTGCAATGGAACCTACGAAGGTGCTGGCGAAAATGTCACCTGTGCCATGGAAGCTAACATCAATTTTCTCATGTTTGTAGTAGAAGTATTCATTGCTATCTCTATCATAACCCATGGCACCTGTGGTGCCTTCCTTGAATCCTACGCCAGTCAGAATAGAAATCTTGGCACCAAGTTTAGCAAGCTTCTGAAGCATTTCTTTGATATAGGTCTCGTCGTAGGATTCCTTATATTCCATTCCAATCATGAAGGAAGCCTCAGTAATATTTGGAATTATGATATCAGCCTTAGCGCAAAGGGTTGCCATTTTTGAGGCAAATGCGTCATCAAATGCAGGATATAACTTTCCGTTATCTCCCATAACAGGGTCAACAATTATTAGATTATTCTCTGTTTTAAATTCATCAAATAAATTTGCAATTATATCAATCTGCTCTATAGAGCCTAGATATCCAGTATAGATGCTATCAAAATCAAAGTTTTCATTTTTCCAATGTTTAGTTATAGGTTCAATTTCATCAGTAAGATCTCTGAATGTAAAATTATTGAACATAGTATGGGTTGATAGTACTGCTGTTGGGATAATAGCAGTCTCAACTCCTAAAGCGGATATAATAGGAAGTGCTACGGTTAATGAACACTTTCCAACACAGGAAATGTCTTGGATAGTTAGGATTCTTTTCATATATTGATTCTCCTTTACAAATATTTCTATTTTTATTATACTAAAATATGACCATAAAGAAATATTCAAATTGAGTAAAAAAAGTATGGTCAGATGGAGGGGAGACTATGTTCACATATTCATTTGACAATAGAGGGAAGGATACCCTATATGAATATTTATATAAACAAATAAAGAATGATATAAACAACCATAAACTAGTGCCTCAGGAAAAGTTGCCCTCAAAAAGAGCATTGGCAAAACACTTGAATATTAGCACCATTACAGTGGAGAACGCTTACAACCAGCTGGTAGTAGAAGGGTATATTTACTCCATTCCCAAAAGTGGCTTCTATGTAAGCGACATATCTGCACATAGCAATGAGGTAGATAATGAGAATGGGGTTAAGTCAGATATCCTGAGGGCAGTGGCTTTGGAGTCAAGAATAAAATCGGAACAAGATGATGATTCAAGTTACTTTATAGACTTTGTAAATAACTCTATAGCTACGGACAATTTTCCATTTGCAACCTGGACCAAGCTGATGCGAGAAACCATGTCGGAAAATAGAAAGAATCTTATAATCAAACCTCCTTCAGTAGGAGTTTATCAGCTACGATGCGCCATAGTGAATTATCTATATCAGTTCCGTGGTATAGTTGTTGAGCCTGAACAAATCGTGGTAGGCGCAGGAACAGAGTATCTCTATGGGGTTATCATACAGCTACTTGGATATGACAGAAAATATGGAGTAGAAGACCCAGGGTACCAAAAGATATCACGTATTTATCGGGCAAACAATGTGGAATGTGTCCACATTCCTCTGGATGTCAATGGTGTAAACATAGATGCACTGGAGCAGTCTCATGCAGATGTGCTACATATTACTCCATCCCACCACTTTCCTACAGGACTGGTTACACCTGTTAGTAGAAGATATGAGCTACTGTCCTGGGCATCAAAGTCCAAGGATCGATTTATAATTGAAGATGATTATGACAGTGAATTTAGATTATTGGGTAAACCTATACCCGCACTTCAGAGTATAGATATGTCGGGAAAGGTTATATACATAAATACATTTTCCAAGAGTCTGACATCTACTATGCGTATCAGCTACATGATACTGCCGAAAATTTTGATGGAACGATACAACAATGAACTTAGTTTCTACGCTTGTACAGTATCAAATTTTGAACAGTATACTTTGGCAAAGTTTATAGATCAGGGATATCTGGAGAAGCACATAAACCGAATGCGCAATTACTATAGAAATATTAGAGATACTATTTTGACAAATATTAAAAGTCGGGCAGATGAAAAGAAGATTCAAATTATGGAGGAAGATGCAGGATTACATTTTCTATTGAAGGTGGACACTGAGCTGAAAGATGAGGAGATAGTTAATCGTGCAGCACAAAATGGAATAAATATATCCTGCTTAAGCCAATATTATTACGATAAAACCAATGCTATAGAGAACACTTTGGTCATCAACTATTCAGGTGTTAATGCCAAGAACATACAAGAGGGTGTGGACAGGCTATTTGATAGTTTTTAAATGGGATGGATTAAACCATATACAAATGAATGGTGGACCAACTTATCCTTTTAGAATGCAATAATATATAGTATCATTAAACCAAGAATAACAAGAGTTATTGTGGAAGAGAGAGGGTATTTATGTACAAGATAATGATAATAGAAGATGACCTTACAATTGCTAAAACAATGAAGGATTATCTTGCTAGATGGAATTACGAAGTTACTTATCTAAATGATTTTAAGAATATTACAGATCAAGTTATGCGATTTGATCCACAGCTGATACTACTGGACATTATGCTACCATACTATAATGGTTTTTATTGGTGTTCAGAAATCCGTAAATTTTCTAAGGTTCCTATAATATTTATTTCTTCAGCCAGTGACAATATGAATATTGTAATGGCAATGAATATGGGTGGAGATGATTTCATATCTAAGCCTTTTGATTTAGATGTACTTACCGCTAAGGTGGGCGCACTTATTAGACGTACCTATTCATTCCAAGGTCAAGTAAATTATATTGAACATAATGGGGTATTCTTAAATTTAAGTGATACAACACTTACCTATAAGGATAAGAAAGTAGAGATGACTAAAAATGATTATAAAATTCTTCAGCTACTAATGGAGAATGTGGGCAATGTAGTTACCAGAGATGAAATAATGCAGCGACTATGGGAAAGTGATAATTTTGTTGATGATAATACCCTCACAGTAAATATAAATCGTCTTAGAAAAAAACTACAAGAGTTAGGATTAGACGATTTTATTAAAACTAAAAAAGGAATAGGATATATGGTGGAATAACATGAGAGATAATTTATTTATTTTAAAATCCTATTTAAAGATGAGGCTCAAAACCTTAATCATTATTTTAATTTCAATAACTATATTTTCTATTGTATTTTCATTATATTCATTACCTTTAGAATCAGTATTGTATGCTACCTTATTAGTCAGTATCTTTATAATTGTGATAGGAGTTATAGACCTCTTATCATTCTACAAAAAATATAATATGCTAGAAGAACTAAAGAATAATATAGAAATCAACGATTTTAATTTTTTCGAAACAAATGATTTAATTTATAAGAAATATGAAGAAATCATTAAGATAATCGCAAAGGATAGGTATGAGGTAATAAGTGAAAAGAACCATGCTTTAAGTGATATGATAGATTATTATACAATATGGGCACATCAGATAAAGACCCCTATTGCAGCTATGAGGCTACTATTGCAATCGGAAAAATCAGAGATATCTGATGAGTTACTAGAACAGCTATTTAGAATAGAAGAGTATGTAGGTATGGTATTGCAATACCTTCGTACAGAGAGTATGAGTTCTGATTTACATCTAAAGAAATATTCTTTAGATAATATTGTTAAGCAGGCAGTGAGAAAATACTCTAGGCTATTTATCAGAAAGAAAATAAAGCTAAATTACGATGATTTAAATCAAAATATTCTAACGGACGAAAAATGGTTGGTATTTGTAATTGAGCAGATTTTATCCAATGCATTAAAATATACAAGTGAAGGAGAAATATCAATATATATGGATGATAAGTTGCCCAATACATTGGTGATTGAAGATACTGGTATAGGAATTGAAGGGGAGGATCTACCACGTATCTTTGAAAAAGGATTTACAGGTTTTACTGGTAGAGAAGATAAAAAATCAACTGGAATTGGGCTATATTTATGTAAACGAATATTAAATAACTTATCCCATACTATTTTAATTGAATCAGAAATTGATAAGGGAACCAAGGTCAAAATAGGCCTTGATACTATAGATTTAGATATTAGTGATTAAACTTACTAAAATGTAAGATTAGAAGGGGAAATGTAAGCCAAAGAAATGGCAGGACATTTTCTTTTTTTGTAAAATGAACAGGAAGATAAAGAAATGGAGGAATTATTATGCCACTTTTAGAAGTGAAAAATATAAAGAAGATATATAGTACAAGATTTGGTGGAGCTCCTGTTCATGCCCTTACAAATGTATCCTTTTCTGTGGAGAAAGGTGAATATATTGCAATTATGGGTGAGTCTGGTTCAGGAAAGACTACCTTATTAAACATATTAGCCGCATTAGATAAACCAACTAGCGGAGATGTTTTGCTAAATGGCAATAGTATATTGTCTATTAATGAAAAAGAAATTTCAGCTTTCAGACGTGATAATCTAGGGTTTGTTTTTCAGGATTTCAACTTACTAGACACTTTTTCAATTGAAGATAATATCTTTTTGCCCCTTGTATTAGCTGGTGAAATATATAAGGAAATGAAAAAGAGATTAATCCCTATTGCTAAAAGGCTGGAAATCAATAATATATTGAATAAATTTCCATATGAGGTATCTGGGGGACAAAAACAAAGGACAGCTATTGCTCGAGCTCTTATAACAAATCCTCAAATAATCCTTGCAGACGAACCTACAGGTGCTCTTGACTCAAGGGCTTCAGAAGGATTATTGAAGATTTTCTCAGAAATAAATAAAGAAGGTCAAACAATTCTTATGGTAACACATAGTACCAAGGCGGCTAGTCATGCTAAAAGGGTCCTATTTATTAGAGATGGAGAGGTGTTCCATCAGCTTTATAAAGCATCCAATACAAATGAAGAAATGTACCAGAAAATTTCTGATACTCTAACAATCATAGCAACAGGTGGTGCAAGAGATGAATAAGGCATTTTATCCTAAACTTGCATTAAACAATATAAGAAAAAATTCCAAGGCGTATCTACCTTATATATTGACCTGTATTGGAACAATAATGATGTTTTATAATATGTGCTATTTAGTTGTAGTTAAGGATATAGGGTACTTAAGTGATAGCGGAAGCCTAAGATATATGTTGTTCCTAGGAGCTATAATTATTGGTGTTTTTTCTGCTATATTCTTATTTTATACCAATAGTTTTTTAATAAAACAAAGGAAGAAAGAATTTGGATTATTTAATATTCTTGGAATGGAAAAAAGACATATAATTAGGATTATGTTCTTTGAAACCATATTTACTGCAATAATTAGTTTAGTAGTTGGCATTTTAGGAGGAATACTATTAAGCAAATTAATGATATTATTACTATTTAGACTTATACATTTTAAAGTGGTATTTGGATTTGAAATACCTTTAATTGCTGTTATTATCACTATTGTATTATTTAGTGCTATCTTTATAATAAACTTAATTTACAATGTCTTTCAAGTTCATCTATCCAAGCCTATAGAATTACTTAAGGGTGGTAATGTAGGGGAGAGAGAGCCAAAAACTAAATGGTTTTCTACTATTATTGGAGTAGTGAGTTTGGGTATTGGATATTATTTAGCTCTAACAATAAAATCACCAATTGCAGCAATATCTATGTTTTTTGTTGCAGTGATGTTTGTAATATTAGGAACACATAATTTATTTAAGGCAGGTAGCATAGCCTTACTAAAGGCACTTAGAAAAAATAAAAATTATTATTATAAAACAAATCATTTTATTTCAGTATCTGGTATGATTTATCGTATGAAACAAAATGCAGCAGGACTTGCTAATATTTGTATATTATCCACTGCAGTGATCATCACACTTTCCACTACGGTTTCTTTGTATGTAGGTATGGAGGATGTATTACGTACAAGATTTCCTAGAAATATTGAAATAAGTGGTTCAGATATTTCTGATGAAGAAGCTAATAAAATAGATGATATTATAAAAGAGCAAACAACAAAAGCTAATATAGCACAGGAAAATATCAATCGCAATAGGAGTATTAGCTTTGTAACGTCTCAAGATGGTGCAAATTTTATAAAAATGAATGATAAGAACTATTCTAATAACAAATTAGCATTATTGGTTTTCAGCACCTTGGAAGATTATAACCAAATGGAAAATAAAGAAGTGTCCTTAAAAGAGGGAGAGGCTCTTATTTATACTCTACGTGGTGATATACCAGGTGATAAAATTGTTTTAAATAATTATGAGTTAAATATAAAAGAAAGGCTTGACGCATTTGAAGTAGAGAGAATAGAATATCTTTCAGATAGTTATTATGTGGTAGTAGATAGTTTAAATACCATTGAACAGATTTATAAATCATTAGAAGGAAAAGACGATATGCCAGAAATGTCCTATTATTATGGATTTGATGTAAATGGCGATAGTGATACTCAAATTAAGCTTACAACCAATCTACAAGATGCAGTAAGTAATTTGGGACTTGGCATAAGAGTCGAAGGTGCAGAAATCTCAAAAGCTGAATTTTATACTCTTTATGGCGGATTGTTTTTCCTTGGATTATTCATAGGCCTGTTGTTTATAATGGCTACAGTTATTATAATATATTACAAGCAAATTGCAGAAGGATATGATGACAAGGCAAGATTTGAAATTATGCAGAAGGTTGGTATGAGTCATAGAGAAATTAAGAAATCAATTCACAGTCAAGTATTGACAGTATTTTATCTGCCACTAATTACTGCAATAATCCATATAGCATTTGCATTTAACGTTATAACAAAGATGCTTTCAATATTTAATCTTACAAATATATCACTATATGCTATATGTACAGCTGTTACAATAATTGTTTTTGCTTTCTTCTATACAATAATATATACTCTAACAGCAAGAACATATTATAAGATTGTAAGGTAGGATAATGCAATTCACAATCGATTCTTATAAAGAATCGTCCTGAGCCTGCGAAGGATCTAGTATCATTCTTATGGGACTTAACTTAATGATATCATGTTATTACTTATATAGTAATCCTAACATAGGATGACAATACCAAAGGTGTCATTACCGATAAATTTTTATAATAAAAGATATTATACTTTTAATTATTATAATTTCGGGTATAATAATCTCTAGGGGTGATTATTATGAGAAGATTTATAAATCGCGAGGAAGAGCTTGCATATCTCAATAAAGAATATGATAAACATACTTCATCACTAGTTGTAATTTATGGCAGAAGAAGAACTGGAAAGACTGCACTTATTTCTAAATTTGGCTCTGATAAAAATATGCTATACTTTTTTGCAACAGAAGAGTCAGAAAATGAAAATAGAAATACATTTAAAAATTTAGTTGCAGATTTTATAGGTAATGACTTGCTCAAAAAAGCTAATATTGAGGATTGGGATACGATATTTAAAGAATTAATAAAATATCAACCAAATGAGAAAAAGTTGCTAGTATTTGATGAATTTCAGTATCTAGGCAAGGCTAATCAATCATTTCCATCAATATTTCAAAAAATATGGGATTTAAGACTAAAAGATAAAAATATCATGGTGATACTATGTGGCTCTTTAGTTTCATTAATGGAAGATCAAACTTTATCATATAACAGCCCTTTATATGGTAGACGAACAGGACAAATTAAATTAGGACAAATTAAATTTAAAAACTATCATGAATTTTATAAGGACAAAGATAGAAAAGAACTAATTAAATACTATAGCGTCACCGGGGGAGTACCTAAATATATAGAACTTTTTGAAGACTCTTATGATATATTTTCAGCAGTGGACAAAAACATATTAACTAAGCAAAGTTTTTTATATGAGGAGCCAATATTTTTGTTACAAAATGAAGTTTCTGAAATAGGGTCATACTTTTCGGTTATCAAGGCAATTGCAGCAGGGAATCACAAGCTTTCAAAAATTGCAGATGCTTTAGGAGTAAAACAAACAAATCTTTCGAAATACCTTAAGACCTTAATCGATTTAGACATACTAGAACGACAAGTACCAATAACTGAAATTAATCCTGAAAAAAGCAAAAAAGGATTATATCGCATAAAGGATAATTTTATAGAATTTTGGTTCAAGTTCATTTACCCCTACAAAAGTCTAATTGAGATGGGAAACACTGAGATTGTTCTTAACAGAATCAGGAAAAATATTTATGATAATCATATTTCATTTATATACGAAGATATTTGTATTGAAGATATGTGGTATTTAAATTCAATTGACACTTGGAATTTTCACTTTGATAAAGTTGGTAGATGGTGGAATAATGAAACTGAGATTGACATAGTAGCCTATGATAGTAATGGCTTGGATATTATTTATGGGGAGTGTAAGTTTACTAAAAGTCCAGTCGATGTTAATGTATATTACCAGTTAGTTGAGAAATCAAAGAAGGTTAACTGGAAATCGGATAGTAGAGACCACTTTATACTGTTTAGTATTAATGGATTTACTAAACGAATGGAAGACTTAGTAAAAGAAAATAAAAACATTATATTAAGAAGATAAGGATTTTGGATTGTCTAGGATGCCCCAATTAATCCTCAAAAATGAATGTAGCCAGATAAATAAATTTTATCTGGCTCGTTGCACACATCCATATTTTTCAATTTAACATTATTAGGGTTAGAATAATGTTAGTATCTATCACTGTAATTTCATTATACTAAATTCTGTCTCTATTGAAAGAGACAGTTTATAAATCATATATGGGGTCAGTTTTGATTTAATACTGAAACAAGGCATTTGAAATTGTCCTTATACCATCTACAATTTTATCTTCTGCTATTCCACCATAACTAAGCATAATCATATTATTGTCATATTTATTCTTTCTTATCCAAAATGTTGAGACTGGTGAAACTAAGACGTCACTTCTTTTAGCTTTTTCTATTATTTCTTCTTCTTTTAATCCATTTTTAAATTCCAATAATATATGCAAGCCAGAGTTTTCACCATGAATGATGACTTTGTCCCCCATATATTCTCCTATTGCATCAACCAATAAATCATGCTTTTTAGTAGCACTAGTATGAATTTTACGCAAATGTCTTTCCCAATAGCCCAATTCCATAAATTGTTGTAGAACTTTTTGCTGCATAAAAGAAGCAGTAGAATGGTATGAATCAAAAGATTTATGGTATTTATTCAACAATGATTGGGGTAATACCATATATCCTATACGTAAGCTAGGTGATAGGGATTTTGAAAATGTTCCCAAATAAACAACTGAGCCCATTGAATCGATACTCTGTAAGGATGGTATAGGACCTGAATTATATCTAAATTCACTATCGTAATCATCTTCAATAATTATACCCCCTTTTCTTTTCCCCCAATCTAGAAGTTTTAATCTTTTTTTAATTGGCATTAGCGAGCCAATAGGAAACTGGTGAGAGGGTGTTACATATACCACTTTTGCAGAACTATTATCTAGTTCATCAATATCTATTCCATCCTTTTTCAAGCCAATTGGAAGAACATCATAGCCATTATTATTGAAAATATTTCTAGCTGCTGTATAGCCTGGATCCTCCATTGCAATTTGAGGTAGATCATCCTTAAAAAGCTGACACAATAAACTTAATGAGTACTCGATACCAGAGGATAGAATAACTTGCTCGGGGGTACAAGAAACTCCTCTAGATTTTTTCAAATATTTCATAATCTCAATTTGAAGGTTTCGTTCGCCCCATTGGGCATTATATCCTGTAAGAGTAATACTATCCATAGATTGAAAACACTGATTAGATAACTTCTTCCATATTTGTAATGGGAATTCAGAGGCACTGTAGCATCTATCAGTAAAATTGAATTTATAATCAATGGTATCACAAGCTTTGGTTGCACCTTGAGTAAGTTCTTTATTTTCAGTAACGTCTCCATATGATGGCTTTAAAAGCTCCATACTTTCTAACTGCAAGACAAAAAATCCACTGCCTAATTTACTTTCGATATATCCTTCTGAATTAAGTTGAAGATAAGCATTCTCTACAGTATTTCTGCTTACCTTCAATGTATCAGCCAATCCACGTATTGAAGGGAGTTTACTACCTCCTGGGATTTCTTCAGTGATTATACCCTTTTTAATTTGTTCATAGATTTGCATATATAAAGGTATATTTGAGTCATTGTTAATAACAATCATTTTTATACTCCTTTCAAACTGTACCCATTAAAAAAAATAGAATTGTCACTTTTAATAAACACATTAGAATTATACAATCTAATGGTTGATGAGTCAATGAGCCTAAATCTAGGTTCAATCCATGACATAAAAAAATATACATAAGAAAGAAGGAAGAAAGTGAAGAAAAAATTAATATTACTAACTATATGTTTAGCTTTGATTGTTGGCATGATGGCTGGGTGTGCTAAGACACCAGCAAAAGAGCCAACAAAAGAACCAGCAACTACAGAACCAACAACAGAAAAACCAGAAGAAACAGATGCAGTATCATCAGCATCAGTAGTTTCAGATGAAGAAAGCTTTAAAAAAGGAATTTCTAAGGAAGGAACTTTTATAGTTCTTACTACAAAGGATTTAACATTTGAAGAGGATTTAGTAGTTGAAGGGACATTCACTAAGGCTAACAAAGAGGGTAAGGAAGTTCCTGTTCGTTCACTTGCATTTACTCAAACAGGGTCTGAGAGATATTCAGTTACAGCACCAAATATGATAATCAAAAGTGAAAATACACTAATGGAATATGGTATTTTCAAGGGTGATGTATATGTACAGGCTCCTGGTTTCGCAACTAAGGATGCAACAATAGAAGGGAATCTTTACTTTGCAACTCAAGAATTAATGGATGCATTTGAAATTGACGAATTAACGAAGATTTCAGGAGAAACCGCTGTAAAAGAATATACAAAATAGTCAAACAAAAACAAGAATTGGTTATCGGAAAATAACAAATTTTATGCCCTTAGAACCCAAATAAGAAAATGTGCTTAGGAACTAGCTTCAGATTAGAAGTAAATTCCTAAGCACTTTTATTTTTAGCTATCTGTCTCCTGACAGCTTCTTATCTATTACAATTATTACATATTCCCTTGAGGAATATATGCTTTTCCTTAATTATAAAACCTTCATATTCTTCTGGTAGAAGTACTATATCATTATAAGGAACATCATAAATTCTACCACATATTTCGCATCTAAAATGAGAATGATCCTTAATGGTCATATCATATCTCTTTTCACTTTCATCCCAATTAATGGTACATGCCAAATTATTTTCTATAAAAAGGTTTAGAGTATTATAAATGGTAGTTTTTGATAAGGTTGGTATTTTAGAAACTAGACCATTGTATATATTATCAACAGTTGGATGATTTTTTTTAGTATACAGATAGTCATATATTTGAATCCTCGGAAAAGAAGGTTTAATTCCATGACTTGTTAATATATTTGCAATTGATTTCGAATTCATATTAATATCACCTTTATAATTTATTTAAACTCATTATATAAAATATAGTATTAATTTGTCAATATGCTAGTATTTTACTTGACTTATTAAGATGGTATGATAACATATATGTAATGGTTACAATTTGAAAAGACATAGAAGGAGGGGGTAATTATATGTCCAATGAAATAAAGGCAGGTTGTACAAGACCCGAACTAATGAAAACTAAGCCTGAAACAGTTGAGAAAGAAACTAAAATGATTGAAAAAAAGGAGGAACAAAAAATGATTAGAGTTGGAAAACCAGCACCGTTGTTTACAGCACCGGCATATCATGATGGTAAATTTACAAATGTAAGTCTAGAGGATTATAGAGGTAAATGGGTATTATTATGTTTCTATCCAGGAGACTTTACTTTTGTCTGAGCTACTGAAGTCTCAGCAGTTGCTGAAAAATTCCCAGTATTACAAGACATGAATGTTGAGGTATTATCAGTTAGTGTTGATTCCATATTTGTTCATAAAATGTGGAATGATAATGAACTTTCTAAGATGATTAACAAAAATATTCCATTCCCAATGCTATCAGATCAAGATGGCAGTATAGGTAAAATGTATGGTATTTATGATGAAGATAGCGGTGTGGAAACAAGGGGTAGATTTATAATAGATCCAGATGGAATTGTTCAAGGTTTTGAAGTACTTACACCTCCGGTAGGTAGAAATGTAGAGGAATCAATTAGACAAGTTAAAGCTTACCAATTAGTCAGAGAAACAAAAGGTGCAGAAGTAACACCTTCAGGTTGGAAACCAGGTAAGACTACATTAAAACCTGGTCCAGAACTTGTAGGAAACGTCTGGAAGGTATGGAATGTAAGCGAGGCATTTGGAGATTAATTCAATAATAAGATACAAAAGGAATGGTGTGCCATTCCTTTTTTGTTTGTAAATTATTTTTAAGTAATATACTTGTAATTATTACATATTGTAGTCTTGTAGTATAATAACAAAAAGGAATCATTAACTTTGATCATCAGAAAAAATTTAATACATATGTTGCAAACGTTTTCTAGAAGGTTTATAATTAAATTAGGATGTATTATTATATCATATGAAAGGAAGTTGACACAAAAAAATTAATAAGGGGGAGAATATTGTGAAAATATTTGATTACTTAGAAAAGTATGATTACGAGCAATTGATCTTTTGCCAGGATCGTAACTCTGGATTAAAGGCCATCATTGGCATCCACGATACTACATTGGGACCAGCTTTAGGCGGTACAAGAATATGGGATTATGAGTGTGAAGATGACGCAATCATAGACGTATTAAGGTTGTCTAAAGGAATGACATACAAGAATGCAGCTGCGGGCTTAAATCTTGGCGGTGGTAAAGCTGTAATCATAGGAGACCCCACAAAAATAAAAAGTGAAGAGTTGTTCAGGGCATTTGGTAGGTACATAGAAGGATTAAGTGGAAGATATATCACTGCAGAGGATATGAATACTACAACTCAAGATATGGCTACAATAAATGAAGAAACTGATTATGTGGTTGGACTAGAAGGTAAAAGTGGCAATCCTTCACCTGTTACAGCCTTTGGTGTATATAGGGGAATATTAGCAGCTGTCAATGAAGTCTATGGCAGTGATGACTTAACAGGAAAGGTTGTAGCGGTTCAAGGGTTAGGTGCAGTAGGATATGCAGTATGCGAACATCTTACAAATGCAGGAGCAAAGCTATATGTTACAGACATTAGAAAAGAAAGTATTGAAAGAGCTGTTAATAACTTAGGAGCTACAGCAGTTGCTCCAGATGAAATATATAATGTAGAATGTGATATTTTTACACCTTGTGCAATGGGGGCAATAATCAATGACTTTACAATTGAACAATTAAAATGTAAAATAGTAGCAGGTTCAGCAAACAATCAACTAGCTGAAGAAAAACATGGTGAAATGTTAAGAGATAAAGGGATTTTATATGTTCCTGATTTCGTAATAAATAGTGGTGGAGTTATAAATGTCTATGAAGAAATACTAGGCTATAATAAGGAAAGAGCAATGAAACGAGCTTCAGCTATTTATGATGCTGTAAAGAAGGTAATAGAAATCTCTAAGAGGGACAATGTTCCTACATTTAAGGCAGCTGAAAGAATGGCTGAGGAAAGAATAGAAAATATCCATAGAGTAAATTCAATATTTTTAGGAAAATAGGAGTCTAATCATAAAATATGTCTTTCGTCCTTTTATCAAGGATGAAGGACTTTTTTTGCAAAATTTAATTTTACTATTATCATTAAGAGCATTAGGCGTTGCAATCTAGGGCTGATTGGTTATTCTAAGGCTAGTGATTTAGTTCTATTAATTTAAGAATTTTTTTAAAAAGTATTGACAAAATTTAAAAGAAGTGCTAATTTATAATTAAAGGTTAGCACTCAATGAGTTAGAGTGCTAACAAAAAAACATAATAACAAAGGAGTTGATGAGTATGGCTGGTTTAGTACCTTTTAGCAGAAAAAACTCTAGCTTATTCCCAACAGGTTTTGAGGATTTTTACAACTTGTTGGACGACTTCTTTAATGATAGACCAAATAAAATGGGGATAACTAGAGAGACATTTAAGTTAGACATCCAAGAAGACGACAAAGAATATGTTGTTGAAGCCCATCTTCCAGGAGTAAATAAAGAAGAAGTAAACATTGAATTAAATGAAGGAAGGCTCACTATTTCAGTGACAAAGGATGAAAAGGTTAATGAAGAAAAGAAAAATTATGTGTACAAGGAATCTAGATACTCTTCAATGAGTAGAAGCATTTATTTAGCAGATGCTAAATCTGATGGAGTAAAAGCAAAACTTGAAAATGGAATACTTTACATTAATGTTCCAAAACAAGAAAAGATAGACACAACAAAAAGAATTGAAATCGAGTAGACCATTGGGAATTGTCCCCAATGGTCTTATTATTTTCCTCCTACCCGATTCTATCTTGACTCAATAATATCTTATGGCTATACTAAAATTAGTAATTCAGTAAGATGAATGGAACCATTTTTCAATTAAAATACGGTAGCCATAGAAATATAGCACTACAAAAAGACTGGAACGAGCATGGAGCTAATAACTTTACCATTGATATACTAGAAAAACTTGAGTATGACAAGGATGATTCAAAAATGGATTATAGCGATGATTTAGAAATATTAAAAGCTATCTGGGAAGAAAAATTAATGAAAGAAAATATGAAGTTTTATAACGAATAGGAAAGTCCTACAATTCTGATAATTTAATTTACAGGACTTTCCGTATATGAGTTTCAAGAAAAGCTACCTTAACGCATCGTTAGATGCTTTTCTTATTAAAAGGGGAAAAATACAATGATAGATATTCTAACTAAAAGAAGAAGTATTAGAAAATACAAGGATCAAGAGATAGAACAAGAAAAGATTGATATTCTAATAAAAGCTGCACTATTATCTCCTTCCTCAAAGGATAGAAAGCCGTGGGAATTTATATTTATCAAGGATAAAGAGACTTTGCAAAAGCTCTCAAAAGCAAAGCAAAAAGGAATTCAATTTATAGAAAATGCGACCTTGGGGATAGTAGTTTTAGGAGATGATCAAATAAGCGATGTTTGGATAGAAGACACAACAATCGCCGCTACAATTATTCAACTAACAGCGGAATCCATGGGTCTAGGCTCTTGTTGGTCACAAATTAGAAATAGACCCCATGATGAAGTAAAGACAGCTGAAAGATATGTTCAAGAAATATTGAATATACCTAAAAATAAAAGAGTTGAATGTATAATTGGTATAGGATATCCAGATGAAGAAATCGCTCCACACAATCTACATGAATTAAAATTTGAAAAAGTGTATATAGACAAATACAAATAAAATCCTGGTTTTGAGCCAGGATTTATTTTGTGAATAAAAATATGAAAAAAGAAGAAAATATGAAAGACTAATATACTTAATTGGTTGACATAATATCCCAATGGTGATATATTATAATTAGCACTCGGGCATTGAGAGTGCTAATGAAAAATTATATTAAGGAGTTGTTTTTTATGGCATTAGTACCATTTAACAGAAAAAACAGTATATTTAATACTAATTTTGATGATGTTTATAATGCGTTAGACGACTTTTTCAATGATGGCTGGCGTTCTAACAGACTTAGCGGTATCGGTTCATTTAAAATTGACATCCAAGAAGATGAAAATGAATATGTTGTAGAAGCAAAACTTCCAGGGGTAAAAAAGGAAGAAATAGATATTGACTTAGATGAAGGTAGACTAAATATATCTGTAGCAAGAGAAGAAAATGTAAATGAAGATAAGAAAAATTATGTCTATAGGGAAACTAAACATAGTTCAATGAATCGTAGCATTTATTTAGAAAATGCTAAATCAGAAGGAGTAAAGGCTAACCTTGATAATGGTGTCCTTTACATTCATGTACCAAAACAACAAAAACCAAGTACAAGTAGAAAAATTGAAATTGATTAATATCATAAAAACACATCAGCTTAATTATGCTGATGTGTTTTTATGTGTTACAATGTGATGAATATATTTGTCATAGTATCACAAAATATAGGTATATTTAATTATTTCTTGACAGTTTCATTAGTTTTATTATAAATTATGAAAAGGATTGAAGATTATTATTTCTTAAATTAAAAGGGGAATGTAAATTTGGAAAGCATAACAATTGATAGACTTAAAAACGAATTGGAATTCTTTAACAAGATGTATGATATTGTTAGGATAGTTGATCCAATAGAAAAACGTGTTTTGGAATATAAAAATTCTACACTCGTTTCAATTGATGAAATATGTTATGGCTATTGGAAAAATGGGTTAATATGCGATAATTGTATATCTATACGAGCTTATAAGGATAATAAGAGTTTTATGAAATTGGAATACAATCCAGAATTTGTGATGCTAGTAACGGCGATTCCAATTGAAAATAAAGACAGACCAATTGTATTAGAATTACTGAAAAATGCAACAGATAGTATGCTAATAGGAACTGGTGATTACAATGATGGACATATGTTAATAAACGTTGTTTCAAAGATGAATGATATGATTATAAAAGATTCATTGACATCTATGTATAATAGAAGATTTGCCGATGAGAGGCTACCTGTTGATATTGTTAAAGCGACCCTAGAGCAAACCCCATTAACCCTGATGTTTTTTGATGTTGATAATCTAAAATATGTAAATGATAAATATGGTCATGGAATGGGGGATTTGGTAATTAAAGAAGTGGGTAAAATACTTAAGAATTCCATAAGAACAGATAAAGACTGGATAGCTAGACTTGGGGGAGATGAATTTATCATTTCACTTAACAATACCAATCATCATGAAGCTAGCGTTGTTGCAGATAGAATTCATAAAAATATAAGTAACGCGAAAATTCAAATAGAAAATAAAGAAATATTTTTAAGTGTATCAATGGGAATGCATACAATGGACAAAACAAAACTTACACCTGAAGAACTTATAAGTTATGCTGATAAGGACATGTATTTAAAGAAAAAATCTAAAAAAAGGAAATGAGACTTTAGGGTCTCTTTTTTTTTAGTATTAAATTTAGCACTATAGAATATCATTGTAATAAAATACATTTTAGGTTATAATTACATTAATTAGAAAACTTTGAATTGTTCGACAAATTTAGGGTTTCTAAATATTTAAAGGGGGAATTAGAATGTCCAAAAGGTTGATTTGTTTAGTATTGGCATTAACAATGGCATTAACTCTAGTGGGTTGCCGTAGCTCAGCTCCTGCACAGGCACCAGAACCAGCCCCAGCACCAGATACTGCGAAAGCACCTGATACACCAGCACCAGAACCAGCAAAAGAAGATGATTACAAAATTGGTATAATCACAGGTACAGTATCACAGGGAGAAGAAGAGTATCAAGCAGCACAAAACATGCTTAAAAAATACGGCGATAAGATAGTAACTGCTACATACCCTGACAACTTCTCATCAGAAACTGAAACTACAATAGCAAACGTAGTTTCACTGGCATCAGACCCTAAAGTCAAGGCAATAGTATTTGTTCAAGCAGTTCCAGGAGCATCTGCAGCAATAGACAAGGTACGTGAAACACGTCCTGATATGTTATTTATAGCAGGAGTTGCGGCTGAAGACCCTGCTACAATTTCTAGCAAAGCAGATATAGTAATGCTTGTAGATGAAATCTCCATGGGTAAAACCATTCCAACTAAAGCAGCAGAAATGGGTGCCAAGACATTTATCCATTACTCATTCGCTCGTCACTTATCTTACGCAACTATAGCTGCTCGTCGTGAATTAATGATAGAAGCAAGTAAAGAATTAGGAATAAATTTTGTTGATGTTAATGCTCCAGATCCAACAGGTGATGCAGGGGTTTCAGGAGCACAACAATTTATACTAGAAGATGTTCCTCGTCAAATAGCCCAATATGGAAAAGATGTAGCATTTTTCTCCACAAACTGTGCAATGCAAGAGCCTCTAATTCAATCCATTTGGGAACAGGGGGCAATATATCCACAACAATGTTGTCCAAGTCCATATCATGGATATCCAGCTGCATTTAACGTCGATGTTTCAGGCCACGAGGGTGATGTAAAATACATGCTAGACTCTATCCAAGCAAAATTAAAGGAAAAAGGGCAAGAGAAGAGAATGTCTACTTGGAGTGTTCCTATCAATATGTTGATGGTAGAAGCAGGAACAGATTATGCTATAGAATTCTTAGAGGGAAGAACTAATGGAAGATTGGACGAAGCTGTTCTTTCAAAGATTATAAATAGAATTGCAGGTGGAGAGGGTTCTGCAACTTTAACAAAATATGTTGATAATGGTAAAGAACTTGACAATTTCTTCATGCTACTATGTGATTTCTATGATTTTGGAGCATAAAATAGGGTGGTGAAAACCACCCTAATATTTTAATAGACAGGAGGGGTCATTATTGGAATCCCAGTTTCTCTTAAATATGGACAACATATCAAAGGAGTATTATGGCAATCGTGTACTTAAAAATGTCAACTTAAAGGTAAAATCAGGTGAGATCCATGCCCTAATGGGTGAAAATGGAGCAGGTAAATCTACATTGATGAATATATTATTTGGAATGCCTGTGATACATTCCACTGGTGGTTTCGAAGGAACTGTTGAAATCTTAGGAGAAAAAGTATTTATCGATGCTCCTCACAATGCAATGCATTATGGTATAGGTATGGTACATCAGGAATTTATGCTCATCCCTGGGTTTACAGTTACAGAAAATATAAAAGTGGGTAGAGAAATAAGCAAACCAACATTGCTTAGTAGATTATTTAGCAAGGATCTTGAAAACTTAGATTTTGAAGCCATGAGGAGTGATTCAAAAAAGGCATTAGATACAATAGGTTTAAATATAGAAGAATATGTAAAGGTAGCAGGACTACCTATAGGATATATGCAATTTATTGAAATAGCTAGAGAAATAGACAAGACTGGAATCAAACTTTTAGTATTTGATGAGCCAACTGCTGTACTTACAGAAAGTGAGGCAGAACGATTACTAGAAATTATGAAGGTTATAGCAAGTAAAGGAATCGCCATCATTTTCATTACTCACCGTCTTGATGAGGTAATGCAGGTGGCAGACAGCCTTACCATATTACGTGATGGGGAGTATGTTGCAAGAAAAGAGATAAAAGATACATCTATCGAAGAAATTGCCCAACTTATGATTGGGCGAAAAGTTGAAAAATTAGTAGATGATATGGAAGATGAAAGAGTCCTTAAGGAAGAAAATATAGCTCTATCCATAAAAGATTTCTATGTCAATATGCCAGGAGAAATGGTGGATGGGATTGATTTAGAAATAAGGAAGGGTGAAATCTTTGGTATAGGAGGTCTTGCAGGTCAAGGTAAAATAGGTATCCCCAACGGAATAATGGGATTATATGAGACCAAGGGTAATGTAGAAGTATTTGGTAAGAAACTTGAACTTTCCAAGTTGGGTAATGCCCTTGAAAATGGAATTGCATTTGTTTCTGAAGATAGAAGAGGTGTAGGGCTACTCCTTGGTGAATCAATTGAACAAAATATAGTTTTTACAGCAATGCAAGTCAAGGAGGATTTTTTAATTAAATTTGGTTGGATAAAATTATATGACCAAAATAAGGCAAGGCGGCATACACTTGATATGATAAATCTTCTTGATATTCGTTGTACAGGACCTAAGCAAACAGTAGGCAGCCTATCAGGAGGTAATCAACAAAAGGTATGCTTGGCAAGAGCTCTTACAATGGACCCAAGGATACTTATAGTATCAGAACCCACTAGAGGTATAGATATAGGGGCTAAAAAGCTTGTTCTTGAATATTTACTCAAACTAAATCGTGAAGAAGGTTTAACTATTATAATGGTAAGTTCAGAATTAGTTGAACTACGCTCTCTATGTGATAGGATTGCAATAGTTTCAGGTGGTAGACTTGCAGGTATTTTAAAACCAGATGCATCGGATATTGAATTTGGTCTAGCCATGGCTGGTGCTAAGAAAGAAGGTGCGAGAAATGCGTGATAGGGTAAATAGTATCTATGAAAATATAGGATTACCAAGAATAATCATAATCAGTTTCTTTCTTTTGTTATTATTTTTGGCAGCTCCATTAGGGCTTAGTGTTTCAAACCTTCTAGGAGATGCAATCCGGCGTTGGGCAATGTATGGGATTTTAGTCCTAGCAATGGTACCTGCTGTACAATGTGGTATAGGTCTCAACTTTGGGATTTCATTAGGAATAGTCGGAGGATTATTGGGGGCAACTCTATCAATTGAAATAGGTTTTGGAAATCCATGGATAGGTATTTTATTTGCTATGATAGTAGGAGTTGCCATTGCAAGTCTTTTAGGTATCGGATATGGACTTTTATTAAATAGGGTAAAAGGCTCTGAGATGACAGTTTCCACCTACGTGGGATTTTCTATTATAGCATTTATGAATATGGTATGGCTTTCATTGCCTTTTAAAAGTGGAGAACTAATATGGCCCATAGGTCAACAGGGAATGAGAAATACTATTAGCTTGGCTGGTAGCTTTGGTGAAGTCTTCAATAAATTTTTAGAATTTCAGATAGGGGAAGGCACTAGGGGAATTTATATTCCGACAGGCTTAATTTTATTCTTTCTTTTCACATGCTTCATTGTATGGGTATTTATGCGTAGTAAGGCTGGGATGGCAATGAGTGCAGCAGGAGCAAATCCTTTATTTACGAAAACTTCAGGAATCAATGTCAATAAGATGAGAATATTGGGGACAGCGGTCTCAACTGCATTAGCAGCTATAGGGATAATTACATATGCCCAAAGCTATGGTTTCCTACAGTTGTACAATGCCCCACTTATGATGGGGTTCCACTCAGTAGCAGCAATCCTAATTGGTGGTGCTAGTGTAAATAGAGCAAAAATATCTCATGTGATAATTGGGACCTTTTTATTCCAGGGGATATTGACAGTAGCATTACCAGTTGTAAATAAAATGATGCCTGAAGGCAATCTCTCAGAGGTTATTCGAATAATTATCTCCAACGGTATAATTTTATATGCTTTGTCAAAGACAAAGGGAGGTAATAAGAATGAATAAATTTAGAGATAAACTATTAAATATATTAAATGAGAATAAGGTTGTAATACTATTTGTCGTATTATGTATAGCAGCTATATATGCATCAAAAAACCCACTTACCTTCGTTGCCAGTGAGCTATTTACCCGTATAGGAAGAAATGGTTTTATGGTATTGGCGCTATTAATACCAGTATTAGCGGGTATGGGACTAAATTTTGGACTTACAATAGGAGCCATAGCCGCTCAAATAGCTCTATTTTGGGTAGTATATTGGGGTTTTAAAGGTATAGAAGGATTTCTACTAAGTGTATTAATGGCAACACCTATAGCAATATTATTCGGCTGGCTAGTGGGAAAGCTTTTTAACAAGATGAAAGGTGCAGAAATGATTGCGGGGATGGTCCTTGGATATTTTGCAGATGGGTTATACCAATTATTCTTCCTTTATATAATAGGAGGAATTATTCCAGTAAACAACCCTACATTAATAATCAGTACTGGAATTGGGGTTAAAAATACAGTTGACTTAGCAGGAAATTTAAAATACTCATTAGATACAGTCTCCATGCTAAAATTGATAGAAGTATTCTTCTATATAATAGTTGCAATATATATATTTAAGATTATATTCAATATTGTTAAGAAGATAAATGAGACAATGACTAAGGATTTAATTATTCTTGGAATTACAATAGCTTGTTATGCCTTAACATTTATTCCACCGATAGAAAAATTCCTAGCTGTAGATAGATTACTCTTATTACATGGAGTAATGTTGGCAGTTGCTTCTATTATCATATTCCAAATAGGGAAAATCATAAACAATAAGCTTATAAGAAGGAATGCAGATTATAAATTAACACGACCTGTGTCAATTATTATAGCAACAATACTTTTATATTTACTAACCTATATAAAAGCTGTAGAGGAGATATTATTGTATGTATATATACCAGTTACTACCTATTTTTGCATAGTAGGGCTTTGTGTATTTAACAATGTTTTACTACGAACAAGACTAGGGCAAAATATGCGTACAGTAGGACAAAGTAGGACAGTGGCAAATGCAGCAGGAATAGATGTGGATAGGACTAGAATTATTGCTATGATAATTTCAACTACTCTTGCTTGTTGGGGGCAATTGATTTACCTACAAAATATAGGTACATTCTCAACTTATGGTGCCCATACACAAGTGAGCCAGTTTGCAATAGCAGCACTTCTTGTGGGAGGTGCGTCGGTACAGAAAGCAACAAACAAGCAGGCCTTAATAGGTGTAATTCTTTTCCATACATTATTTACTGTAGCACCTCAAGCAGGAAAAGAGCTATTTAACAATGCTCAGATAGGGGAATACTTTAGAGTATTCGTAGCCTATGGGGTCATAGCAGTATCCCTAGCAATGCATGCTTGGAAAACATCAATCAAGCCAAAGGTTGAAAATAGTATAGGAGGGTAGCATATACTTGAATATATGTTAAATAAATTAGACCTGCATTTTGTTAGTGGTGAAAAAAAGTATTAAATCATGGGGACAGTCTAGGCTGTCCCCAACTGTTTTTTGAATATTAAAAAAATTAAAACACATACTAAATCTATAGGAGAGTGAAAGAGCTTGAATGAAAATGCAGAACTATTAAATTTTATTTATCAAAATTCACAAATGGGTGTTGGAACAATAAATCATTTGTTGGAAATTGTCGAAGATAAAAAGTTTATTAAACATCTAAAATTTCAATTAAATGAATACGAGGGAATTCATAAAACAGCTAGAAAGCTACTTAATGAAAATGGCTATGATGAGAAAGGAATTGGTATGTTAGAAAAGCTTAGGACTTATCTTATGATCAATTTTCAAACTTTAACTGATAAGAGTTCTTCACATATTGCAGAGATGCTTATTATAGGAAGCAATATGGGAATCATAGACGCAACTAAAAATATAAGAAAATATGAAAATATAGCAGAGAAAGATATATTAAGTCTAATGAAGAAATTATTAAAAGTAGAAGAAAACAACATAAAGGAATTAAAGGAATTTCTATAAAATTAAAGGATTGGTCTTATGAAACGATTTATGCCAGAAAGAGTTATCTTCGAACCATCAAGTCTTAAATATCCATTGGGTATAGAGCTTTATGATTTTTTTATTAATAAGGATATAGAAGTGATAAAATCTCCATCAAACAGAACCGCTACTTATATACCAGGAACAACACCCATTTCAAAATATACTCATTCTAAGAAAACTATTGTTATAACAACTATGAGAAACAAGAAATTGGATGTGTGTAGACCATCTGCAGACTATCAATTTTCACTTGTTAGCAATTGTCCTGGAAATTGTGAGTATTGCTATTTACAAACAACCCAAGGTACTAAGC